>CAZNXR010000092.1:0-7602 GCA_964576815.1 uncultured Caulobacterales bacterium
CGACCGTGCGCCGGCGAGCCTGCCGCCGCCGCTGCCCGATCCCCATCCCGCACGCTAGCGCCCGCCATGACGCAATCCGTCGCAAGGTCCGGGCAGAAACCGCTGTTCCTGCAGCGGCGCTTCTGGCCTATGTGGACGTCGCTGACGCTCGGCACCTTTTCCGACAACGTGCTGCGCCAGGCCCTGCTCATCGGCATTTCCTACGGCGTCATCGCCGCGCCGATGTTCGGGCGCGCCGACAATTCTATTCCGCTCATCGGCGCGCTGCTGCCTTTCGCGATTTTGCTCTTCACGCCGCTCTCCGGCCAGCTCGCCGACAAATACGAGACCTCGATGATGTTCCGGCGGACGAAGTTCGTCGAAGTCATCCTGATGCTTGTCGCCGGCGCCGCATTTCTGTTCGAGCTTGGCGGGCTCGCGATCGCGATGCTGTTCGCGATGGGCGCGCAGTCGGCGTTTTTCTCGCCCGTGCGCACGGGCGCGATGCCGAAATATCTCGCCCCCGACGAGCTCGTGCGCGGCAACGGCCTCTGCAACGCCGGGCTCTACAGCTTCATCCTCGTCGGCTACATGGTCGGCGGCGCGCTGATCACGACGAAAGGCGGCGGCGCGAGCGTCGCCTTCGTGCTGGTCGCCGCCTCGACATTCGGCTGGCTGGCGAGCCTTCGCACGCTGCGCGCGGGCGCAAACGATCCTGACCTCCAGATTTCATTCAACTGGTACGCGCAGATCGGGCGCATGGCGGGCCTTGTGAAGACCGCGCGCGGCGTCGCTCCGCCGCTGTTCGGCAGCGCGATTTTTTTTCTCCTGTCGACCGCCGTCACAGTGCTGACCCCGCTTTACGCGCGCGATACGCTGCATGCCGATGCGTTTGCGGCGACGGTGCTGAACGGCCTGTTTGCGGTCGGCGCCGGCGTCGGCGCGCTGTTCGCGGCGCGCCTCGCCAAGGGCCGTTCGGGCCTTGGCTGGTCGGCGGTTTCGGTGGGGCTTGCGGGCGCCTTCAGTCTCCTCGTCTATTTCTTCTCCCCGCTCGCCGCCGCCGCGCCGGGCGAGACGATGAAGGCGTCGGCGCTGCTGACGACGCCTGCCGGCCTCCTCCTCTCCACCCTCTTCGTCGCCACGGCGGCGCTGATGGGCGTCTATCTCGCGCCGTTGCAGGCCGCCGTGCAGCGGCGCGCGCCGGCCGCAGTCCGCGCGCGTATCATGGCGTCAGGCGCCTTTCTCAACGCCGCCTTCGCCATTCCGGGGTCGCTGTCGGCGTTCGCCATCACCAACACCGGCGCGGACCCTGCGCTCGTATTCCCGGCGATCGCGATCGTCATGCTGGCGATCTCGGCGCTGATGTTGCATAGACGGCGCACCTTGCCGGCGGGACTTTATGACGAAGTCCTCCGCCAATCCTGACGGGGCGACAGCGGGATAACGATGCGGGCGTTGGTCACCGGAGCGGCGGGCTTCATCGGCGCGGCGACGAGCGCGGCGCTGCTCCGGCGCGGCGACGCGGTCGTCGGCGTCGATAATCTTAACGCTTATTACGCACCGGCGCTGAAACGCGCGCGCCTTGAGAGCCTGAGGGCCTCGGCGAATTTCAGTTTTCACGAGATCGACATCGCCGATCATCAGGCGCTGGCGGGCGCCGCCTCCGGCGGGTTCGACCTCATCATCCATCTCGCGGCGCAGGCGGGCGTGCGCTATTCGATCGAGAACCCGTTCGCCTATTCGCACGCGAATCTTGAAGGCCACCTGTCGGTGCTGGAGCTGGCGCGCCGGCTGAAGATCGCCCATCTCGTCTATGCGTCATCTTCCTCCGTTTACGGCGCAAACAGCAAGACGCCTTTCGCCGAAACCGACCGCACGGACGAGCCGGTCTCCTTTTACGGCGCGACGAAGAAGGCGAATGAGGCGATGTCCGCCTCCTACGCCCGCCTTTATTCCATTCCGACGACGGGGCTCAGATTTTTCACCGTATACGGACCATGGGGCCGGCCGGACATGGCCTGCCTCATCTTCGCCGAGAAGATGCTGAAAGGCGAACCGATCGAAATCTTCAATAATGGCCGCATGGCCCGCGACTTCACCTATATCGACGACGTCGTCGACGGCGTCCTCGCCGCGGGCGCCGCCCCGCCGGACGAAGCGAACGCCTTTCACCGCCTCTTCAATCTCGGAAACGACCGGCCCGAGGACCTGATGACCCTTGTGTCGCTCCTTGAAAAGGAATTCGGCGTCGAGGCGAAAAAAACCTTCAAGGGCATGCAGAAGGGCGACGTCGAACGCACCTGGGCCGACATCTCGAAGGCTCGCGAGATCCTCGCATACCGTCCGAAAGTCTCCCTCGCCGAAGGGGTCGCCCGCACCGCCGCCTGGCGGCGGGGTCTGACGCGCCCGTTATTCTGAAGCGGGCGCCGGCGAACAGGGGAAAAATCGTTAACGCGCAATCAATGACGGTCGGATAGATTTATTTCCATGGGTCTCACCCTGCTCATTTTCGCCGTCTGCGTCATTTTCGGGCTCGCCGCCTGGTTTGCGGCGCATGACCCGATTCCAGTCGGCGCGATCAAGGCCGCCATCAAGGAAGCGGAGCCCAAGCGCTTTTCGCCGAAGCGCACGCTTTTCGTCATCGGCCCGGCGGCGAACGCGCATGCCTGCCGCATCCAGCGCCGCCTGCTGAAGCCCGCCATCGCGGCGCTCATCGGCGCCGATATCTCGGTTATCGAGGTCTACGGTCAGAACCGCCCGCGCAAGAACGGCGAGCCCATGCAATGGCTCGACGCCTCGCTGCTGCGCCACGCGATGGACGCGGAGGAAGGGTTCTTCGTCATCTATGTCGACGACGCCGGAAAGACGATCTTCCGCCGCGAAGCGCCGATGCCGGCAGGCGATATCGTCGCGCGCGCCGGGCTCGACCCCGGCCCGCTTGAGGAGACCGGCGGCCGCAAGAAGTCGCTGGTGCTGAAAAAGCTGCGGGCGGCCTGAAGAGGCGCGTGGTCAATCGTGAATGGTGAACTGGCGATGGGATCGCCGTCCCAACCTCTATTCACTACTCACCATTGTCCGACCTCCCCCAGAACCTCCATCGCCGCTCGGTGCAGCGCCGGGCTCGCCGCAGCGATGACGCGGCCGCGATCATCCGTACCCGGACGCTCGCCGCGCCAATTGGTGATGACGCCGCCCGCCCCTTCGACGACAGGGATGAGCGCTGCGTAATCATGGTGGCTGAGGCTTGCTTCCATCACGAGATCGACCTCGCCGAGCGCCAACAGCCCATAGGCATAGGCGTCGAGACTGAACCGAGCGACGCGGGACTTCGCGGCGACGGCGTTGAAAGCGTCTGCTTCCTCGCGCGTGAAATAGCCTTCCTTGCGCGGGTCGGTGGTGACGATCCGGGCGCGCGTCAACGCTTCAAGGCCGCTCGTGCGGCAGTCGCGGCGCTCGCCGTTCCGGACGTACGCCGTAGCCGCGCCGCGCCGGCCGATCCAGCGTTCGTCGGTGAACGGCTGATCGATGACGCCGAGCGCCGGCGTCCCATTCCTTTCGGCGGCGATCAGCGTCGCCCAGCTGGCGACGCCGCAAATGAAGGCGCGGGTGCCGTCAACGGGATCGAGGACCCAGCGCCATTCGGCGCCTTCGTTTTCCTTGCCGAACTCCTCGCCGATGACGCCGTGCTTTGGATACACGGCGCCGATCATCCGGCGAAGCGCGCGCTCGGCTTCCCGGTCGGCGTCAGTGACGGGATCAAAGAGGGCGCCGGCCTTGTTGTGGATGGCCGTCTGCGCGCGAAAGCGCGGCAGCGTCTCACCGCGCGCCGCGTCGGCGAGTCGCACGGCGAACGCGGTCAGTTCGTCAAGGAAGGAATCGATCATCGGCCGGAACGATGGTCCGGCCCGGGACCAAATTCAAGCGCCGCTCAGCTGTCGCCCGACATCGCCTTGGCGAGATCGAGAAGACGTTGCCGCGGCACGTCATTCAACGTGTAGAAGGCGCGCACGAGCGCAAGCGTCTGATCGCTCGCGAACGGATCCTCAGGCGGCAGAGAGGCGTGATCGCCGTTTCGCGCGCCGGCCGTCGCGTCGGCGAGACGGTCTTCAAGTCCGTCGAAGAAATAGCTGACCGGCACCTTCAGCGCGACCGACAGTTCCCACAGGCGCGAAGCCGAGATGCGATTGGCGCCGCTCTCATATTTCTGGACCTGCTGGAAGCGGATGTTCACCGCCTCGGCGAGCGCATGCATCGTCATGCCGATCAGGCGGCGGCGCTGGCGGACGCGATGGCCGACATGAAGATCGATCGGATGACTCACCGGGCGCACTCCCTCTTGCTTTGGGAGCGAAAGAGGCAAGGTCCGTGCCGGTCGGCGACGCCGTTCCCGCAGGCGCCCCGAGCCGCCGGCGCCCGCGACGCGAGAAATGCGGAACGGATGGAGATCGGCGCCTGTCCCGTCGCGGGACACTCAGTCGATCATCTTCGCCGACTTCAGCCAGAACTCCTCGTCAAATCCGGGCATTTCGAGATTGGCGATGAATTGCCGGGAGGCGGATTCCCAAGAGAAGCGCTCGGCCCATTTCCGGCACGCTGCGGGATCGCGACGCTCATAGGCGTCGAGGCAGGCCTGCCGCAGGTCCTCGTTCATCGCCCCGCATCCCGCGGGCGCGCCGTCGAGAATTTCCAGCGGGCCGCGCACCGGATAGGCGGCGACGGGGACGCCGCAGGCGAGCGCCTCGACATTGACGAGGCCGAACGTGTCGGTGCGCGAGGGAAAGACGAAAACATCGGCGCCCTGATAATATTTCGTCAGCTCATCGCCGAATTTCGGGCCGACGAAGACAGCGTTTTTGAACCGCTCCTCAAGCTCGGCGCGCTGCGGCCCGTCGCCGACGATAAGCTTCGTACCCGGAAGATCGCACTTCAGAAAATCCTCGATCGATTTCTCGACCGCGAGGCGGCCGACATAGAGAAAAACAGGCCTCGGATACTGATCGAGGACGCTGCGGTCGCCGGGGGCGAATTGCTTGAGATCGACGCCGCGCGCCCAGAGCTTCATGCCGGTGAAGCCGCGCTCCTTCAGTTCATCCATGAGGCCCGGGGTCGCGACCATCATCGCCTCTCCGTCCTTGTGAAAGTCCTTCAGCACCGCATAACCCCACGAGATCGGCACCGCCCAACGCTCATTGGCGTATTCTGGGAAACGCGTGTGGAAGCTCGTCGTGAACGGATAGTCCCGGCGCTTGCAAAAGCGGCGCACCGCCCGCCCGATGGGCCCCTCCGTCGCAATGTGAACGGCGTCCGGCTTGAAGTCGTTGATGATTTTCGCGACGCGCCGGTTCGGCAGGATCGACAGCCGAATTTCCGGGTAGGAGGGCAGCGGAACCGATTTGAACTCGTTCGGCGTAATGTAGCGGACCTGATTGCCGAGCCCGGTGAGGATATCGCCCAGCGTTTCGAGCGTCCGGACGACGCCGTTCAGTTGCGGCCTCCACGCGTCGGTCGCAATGACGACCTTCAACCCTGACGTCGTATTGGGCATGGCGAAGCGCTGCTTGGGCTTGGTTAGTCGCCCCACGCCGGAGCTGATCCGCTTCAACGCACCCTTGCGCGGCGCCGGCGCAGCATCGCCGCCGCTCGGGTTCGGAACATCCATGGATTTCAAGGCGTTGCTCCTTCCGGGGCGTCGCCCCCTGACAGACCCTCGCTTAGCCGCGCCGGCTTCAGCCGGCAATTGGAGCGCCGGGCGGAAAAGTGGACACCGGTTTTCCGCCAAAACGGCGCGACCGCCAATGAGTTAGATCGGCGGCGTGGTTTCAAAATCACGCCCGCCGATCTGGCGCCGCTCGCGCTTTAATTTTATATTGCAATGCGGAATTTCTTGTTGCGCCGCAGCAGGTTCCGTGTCACCTTTCCTCCGGCAACGCTTTGCGGCGTTGCTGCCCTTTTTGGGCGTTTCCTCCCAAAACTTCGGGCCGCGGGCATCCCCTGCGGCCCTTTTTTTGTTCGCAGACGCAACATTGTTGCGCAGCAATCGTTGCGTTATTCCGCCGCCCGGGCCGGCCGCAGGGCGGCGGGCGAGAACCGCGCTAGCTCGCCCATCAACACCTTCAGATTGTCTTTCAGCCGCTCGAAGCCTTCCGTTCGGGCGATCCGCCGCTCGTCGAGATAGAGCGCCCGGTTGATCTCGATCTGGAGCACATGGACCCCTTCAAGCGGACGGCCATAAGCGGCCGCAACATGGCCGCCGGCATAGGGGGCGTTGCGCGACACCTGATAGCCGAGCCCGCTGAGCGTCGCCTCGGCGGCGGCGGTGATCGCCCCGCTGCAGGAAGCCCCGAACCGGTCCCCAAGGACGATATCGAGCGGGCGCTCGTTTTCGCGGAACGGCAGCGCGCCCGCCGACGGCATCGAATGGCAGTCGATGAGAACCGCGCAGCCGAAACGCGCCAGTGACTGATCGATCAGGCCGCCAAGTTCGCGGTGATAGGTATCGTAGCAATCGGTCAGACGACGGCGCGCCTCGAAGAATTTGAGCTTGCGGTCGTAAATGTCCTGCCCGTCGGCGACGATGCGGGGAATGACGCCGAGACCCGCGCGAACCCGCGTCGATCGCAGGTCGGCGTTCGAAGGCAGGGGGTCGGCGAACATCCGCTGGTCAAGCTCGTCGCGCGCCCGGTTCACATCGACCCAGGCGCGCGGAAAAAGGGCCCGCAGCAGCGGCGCGCCGAACTGCGGCGCGGACGCGAACAGGAGATCGACATAGCTGTCCTCGGACTGTCTCAGCGCATGCCGGTCGAGCCGGGTCATCCGCAACAGCTCCGGCGGATAGCGCCGCCCGGAATGGGGCGAGGCGAAGATAAACGGCGTTACGAGCGCGGCCGGCCTCAGGACGTCGATCGCCGGCTCGCTCATGCGCTCACCCTGCCGGCCGGCGTCCATGCCAATTCCCCTCCTGCGATCCTGTTTACGATCGTGACCGTAATCTGAACGGAGGGGCTTCGTTAAGCCCCCTCGCCCGGTCAGCGGCAAGGCATTTGCTCCATCGTCGATGGAAATCCTTTTCCCGTCTTTTCCAGGGACGCGGATTTGGCTAGGCGTTTGGTCCCATGAAGGGCGTGTGGTGATGGCGGCGATCCTGTTGGCGGAAGACGATGAGTCGATGCGGCGCTTTTTGAAAAAGGCGCTGGAGAAGGCCGGTCATTCGGTGATCGACGCCAGCCAGGGCGACGAGGCCCTGACGGAACTGCAGCTCAGGGAATTCGACCTCCTCCTCACCGACATCGTCATGCCGGTGATGGACGGGATCGAGCTTGCGCGCCGGGCCGCCCAGATCGATCCCGAAATGAAGATCATGTTCATCACCGGTTTCGCCGCGGTCGCCCTCAATCCCGCAAACCGCGCGCCGGAAGAAGCGAAAGTCCTCTCCAAGCCCTTCCACCTCAAGGACCTCGTTCAGGAAGTTGAACGGATGGTTGCGGCCTAGGCCGTCCGATCTTGCGCGGGCGGTTTTTTGCGGTTAGAGCCGCCTGCCTTAAGGGCGCATAGCTCAGTGGTAGAGCGCCACCTTGACACGGTGGAGGTCCAAAGTTCGATACTTTGTGCGCCCACCATTTTTGC
>CAZNXR010000093.1:0-2508 GCA_964576815.1 uncultured Caulobacterales bacterium
ATGCCGTTCAAGCTGTTGGCGGACTATTCCGGCGATAAAGGTATAATGGCGCACCCGAGAGGATTCGAACCTCTGACCTCTGCCTTCGGAGGGCAACGCTCTATCCAGCTGAGCTACGGGTGCGGACGGGGGCTCGTGTAGCCTAGCTGGTCTGTTGCGGCAATGTCGGCTGGCGGATCGTTTGCGCGCGGCGCCCCTTTGCGGCCTTGGTTGCGGCGCATAGAAAGGTGCTTCGTGGCGCGCTGCGCCGCACTTTCAGTAAGGATCTGGCCATGCGGCGTGCCTTGACGGCTGTCATTATCGGGGCGGCGATGGCGATGGCGCCGGCGTCGGCCAAGGAGAAGGCGGCTACGGCGCCTAGTCCTGCGCTTTGGCGGGTCGCCGATGCCGACAGCGAGCTTTATCTTTTCGCCGCGGCGCCTTTTCTTCCCGAGGGCGAGGCGTGGCGCTCGCGCGCCGTCGCCGCTGCGATCGACCGGTCGCAGACCGTCTTTTTCGAGGCGCCGTCCGCCGACCGCAAGGCGCAGGCGGAAGCCGGCGCGATCTTTCAGAAGGAAGGTCGATACGCCGCGGGCAGGACGCTGTCCGACGCGCTCGGCGAGGACGGCGCAGCCGGGCTCGCCGCCGCCGCGGCGGCGCTCGGCGCGGAGGCTTCGACGTTTGACGCCTTGAAACCATGGGCCGCTTTTGTCGTGCTCTCGGCGGAACTCGACCGCAAGCGCGGCGCCGATCCGGCGGGGGGTGTCGAGGCGGGCGTTCTGAGAGAAGCGAACGGGCGCCAGAGGCCGGTCCAATATCTCGACTCCGTCGCCGGAACGCTCCGTATACTGACCGATATGCCGGACGAAGACCAGACGGCGTTGATCGCCTTTCTGCTATCCTACTGGCCGCGACAGAACGCGGAGACGCTTGAAGACTTCGCCCGCTGGCGGGTTGGCGACGCCGAAGCGCTCGCCGCGTCGCGAGAGCCGCTGAAGCAAGCTGCGCCCGAAGCTTACGCGAGACTGATCGCCGGTCGCGCCGAAGACCTTTCCGGGCGGGTCGCGGCGCTGCTCTCCGCGCCCGATGCGGCGTTTGTCTGCCTTCCCGCTGCGCTCGTCGTCGGCGAGGACGGCGTGGCGGCGAGGCTGGCGGCGATGGGGCTTACCGTCGAGCGGCTGGACATCGCGGCGGAAAGACCCTGAAGGTCCGCAGAGTTTTTCTCAACCGCGAGCGGTGCGGCGCGCCTTGACTTCGCGCGCGCCCGGGCCCCATGCGAACAGCACAAAGGAACGGGATTTTTATGGCCTATCGTGTCGCGGTCGTCGGCGCCACCGGCAATGTCGGGCAGGAGATGCTCTCCATCCTCGACGAACGTCTTTTCCCCGTCAGCGAGGCGTTCGCGATCGCGTCGCGCCAGTCGATCGGCCGAGAAGTCTCGTTCGGCGACCGCACGCTGAAATGCCGGGACCTTGAGACCTTCGACTTTTCGAAGGCCGACATCGCGCTGTTCGCCGCCGGCGGCGCCGTGTCCAAGGAATGGGCGCCGAAGGCGGCGCGCGCCGGCGCGGTCGTCATCGACAATTCCTCGCATTTCCGCATGGACCCCGACGTGCCGCTGATCGTTCCGGAAGTGAACGCCGAGGCGGTAAGGGGCTTTACGAAGAAGAACATCATCGCCAATCCGAACTGCTCGACCGCGCAGCTCGTCGTCGCGCTGAAGCCGCTGCATGACGCCGCAACGATCAAGCGCGTCGTCGTCGCGACCTATCAGTCCACATCCGGCAAGGGCAAGGCGGCGATGGACGAGCTCTTTACGCAGACGAAGGGGATCTACGTCAACGATTCTCCCTCGCCTTCCGTGTTCACCAAACAGATCGCCTTCAACGTCATTCCGCACATCGACGTCTTCATGGAGGACGGCTACACGAAAGAAGAATGGAAGATGACGGCGGAAACGAAGAAAATTCTCGACCCGAAGATCAAGCTGACTGCGACTTGCGTTCGCGTGCCGGTGTTTGTCGGTCATTCGGAAGCCGTCAATGTCGAGTTCGAGCGGCCGATCTCCGACGATGAGGCGCGCGAGATCCTGCGCGAGGCGCCGGGCGTTCTCGTCATCGACAAGCGGGAGGACGGCGGATATGTGACGCCGGTCGAATGCGTCGGCGATTTTGCAACCTATGTCAGCCGCATCCGCGTCGATCCGACGGTCGACAACGGCCTCGCCTTCTGGTGCGTTTCGGACAATCTCAGGAAAGGCGCGGCGCTGAACGCCGTGCAGATCGCCGAAACGCTGATCAATCGCGGCCTGATCAAGAAGGCCGCGTGAGGGCGATCGCGGCGATGGAGGGGCGATGAGGAAATTCATTTCGGCGATGGCCGCCCTGGCGGCGTCCGTCGCGGCGTCGGTCGCGTCGGTCGGGGCGCAGCCTTGGATCGGCCACGAGGTCATTTACGACGGGCCGACGACGGTAAATCTTGCGGGGCGCCCGGTGGTCGCGACGATCGCGCTGCATGCCGACATGAACG
>CAZNXR010000093.1:2608-4010 GCA_964576815.1 uncultured Caulobacterales bacterium
AATCTTGCGGGGCGCCCGGTGGTCGCGACGATCGCGCTGCATGCCGACATGAACGCGGCGGCGAAAAAGATCCTCCGCGTCGCGCTCGTCACGGATGTGACGGAGTTTGTCGCGCAGACGGAAGCCGATCTCGAAAACTGGATCGCGACGCGCCAGGCCGAATGTGGGGAGCGTTGGCAGGCAGGCGAACCACTGATCGACTTCCCGCAAGGAGCGATCCGCTTCGCGCTCGATCTTGAAATCGAGTTCTGGACCTGCGGCGTCGACGGCAAGGCGAAACCCTCGCGGCTTACGCGCGAAACGGGACGCGTCGACGTGACGCTCATTCCTTTCGTCGAGGACGGCAAGCTGCAGGCCCGGCTCGGCGCCTTTTCGATCGACAACCGCACCGGCGTCTCGAAATACCTGCCGCTGGAATTCATCGTGCGCGGCGCGCTCGATCAGGAAATCGGCAAGCTCAACAAGAATGCGAAATTCTACCGCGCGCCGAAGCCGTTTCTCGATCTCGGCTACAATTATGAATCGATGAAGGGCGAGAAAAGGCCGGACGGGCGCGTCATCATCACCGCGCGCTATCGCGCGGCCGGCGAGGCGAGCGCCTATCGAAAGCTTGCAGCGACGATGCGCGAGGCGGGCATCAGCCAGTGAGCATCGCGAGCGCGCCCGCCGGCGCCGCGGCGGAACGCCGGCTCGGCCTTGCCTGCGGCGTCGCCGCTTATGCGATCTGGGGCCTCTTCCCGCTTTATTTGAAGGAGCTCGATCCGGCCGGCGCGGTTGAAGTCGTCGCGCACCGGATCGCCTGGTCCGTCCCATTCGGCGCGCTCATTCTCGCGCTGCGCCGTCAGTGGGGCGAAACGCTGAAGGCGCTGCGCGCGCCGCGCATCGTCGCGCTGCTCGCGCTTTCCGCCGTGCTTATCTCCGTCAACTGGCTCGTCTACGTATGGGCGGTCGCCAATGAGCGGGTGCTGCAGGCGAGTCTTGGCTATTACATCAATCCGCTGCTGTTCGTTGCGGCGGGCGTTTTCGTGCTGAAGGAGCGGCTGAGCGCGCTGCAGGGCGTCGCTGTCGCAATGGCGGCGCTCGGCGTTGCGGCGCTCATTGTCGGGGCCGGCGTTTTCCCGTGGCCGTCATTCATCTTGGCGGCGTCGTTCACCGCCTATGGCTTCGTACGCAAGACAACGCCGGTCGGCGCGATGCCCGGCCTCTTCATCGAGACGCTTCTGCTGGCGCCGTTCGCGGCGGCGACGCTCCTCTATCTCGCCGATAGCGGCGCCCTGCAATTCGGGCGGCACGGCGCGGGGCTTGATGCGCTGCTCATTGCGGCGGGACCGATGACGGTCGGGCCGCTCGTCCTGTTCGCGCTCGCCGCGCGGCGGCTGTCGCTGACGACGATCGGCTTCCT
>CAZNXR010000093.1:4110-7536 GCA_964576815.1 uncultured Caulobacterales bacterium
CGCGCGAACATGATCGACTTGCCGATCTTCACCGCTTCACCGGTCGCGTGAATGAAATGGCCGACCGGCCCCGGCGCGATGAATTCCGCATTGAGCGTCAGCGTCACCGCATTGAAGGGTCCGCTCGCGCGGCGGCAGATGTCCCACAGCGACATGTCGGCGAGCGTCAACAGCGCCCCGCCATGCACCATGCCGATGGCGTTGGCGTGCCGCGCCTCTGAAAGGAAGCCGACGCCCGGCGGATTTTCGACGCCGGCGCGAAAATAAAACGGCCCGGCATGACCGCTGAAAGTGTCCCGGTGCGATTGCGGGATCCAGCCTTCGGGAACGCCGGGCGGCGGGGCGAATGAGTTTGCCATGAACGCTCCCCTAACAAACGCCCGACGTTTCGCAAAGGCGTGGATGCGCTCGATGCTTGCGTTCTCTGGCCCTGGGCGGGCACTGTTCTCGCCATGAAGGACTTTCCGCCGCCGCGCGCCATCGAAATCGGGTCTGCGACGCTGTCGGTACACGAAGCCGGCGCCGGACCCGCGGTCGTCCTCGTTCATGGCTGGCCGGAGATCGCCTATTCCTGGAAAAACCAGATCGGGCCGCTTGCCGCCGCCGGCTATCGCGTGATCGCGCCGGACCTGAAAGGCTTCGGCGCGTCAAGCGCGCCGCGGGACAAGGCGCTATACGACATTCGTCATATGACGGACGATCTTGCGCGCCTGCTTGACGCGCTTTCAGTTGAACAGGCGGTCTTCTGCGGCCATGACTGGGGCGGCGCGATCGTCTGGCCGATGGCGCAATTGCACGCCGACCGCGTCGCCGGGGTGATCGGGGTCTGCACGCCGCACCGGGCGCCGCCGCCGATTGCGCCCCTGACGATCATCCGGAACCGGTTTGGCGAGAAGCACTACTTCATCCAGTTCCAGGAAGCGGACGTCGTCGAGCGCCTGTTTGAATCCGATATCGAGCGCTTTTTCCGGCTGATGTTCCGGCGACCGCCGTCGCGCGCCGAGATGGAGAAGCTGGGGTCCAGGCTTCTCGACCTGCCAGGGCGGTTCCGCGACGGGCCGCCGCCTGACCCCGCGGCGACGATCATCAGCGACGATGATCTCAAGATCTACGTCGAAGCCTACGCGCGCTCCGGCTTTCATGGCGGCGTCAATCTCTATCGCAACGTCGATCGCAATTATGAGATCATGCGCGATGTCGATTCGATGATCGACAAACCGGCATTGTGGGTCGGCGCTGCGCTCGATGCGTTCCTGCCCCCCGCCGGCGCCGACGGCATGGAGAACCTTGTTCCGAAGCTCGAAAAGGTCATCATCGACAATTGCGGACATTGGGTGATGTGGGAGAGGCCGCAAGCGCTCAATGAAATTCTGATCCGCTGGCTTCACGCGCAATTTCGCTCGAATGCAACGATAATTTGAAGCGAACGCGCCGCCATCTTTTCGACAAAATCCGGCCTCGCCAGTAAATGATCCGAGAAGACTTTCCTCGACCCTCTCGACCAAGCGTGACGAGGAGAGAGCGCCATGCGGATAGCAGGGTTGGCCTTTTGCCTGTGTTTTGGCTTCATCGCGCCGGCAGTCGCCTTTGACCGTGGGGCCGAACGCGCTGTCGTGCTCCAAGGGGCAGACGCGCTCACGCGCCAAGGCGTTCCAGCGGCACGACGTACGCTCGCCGCCTTTGCGGTCGAGGACCGCCTTGTGACGATGAGCGCTTACGGGCGCCGTGCGCGGGCGCGCATGAACGGCGATATCGACGCCCTTCGCGAAGCGCGGGCGATGGGCAAGGTGTTTGACGGCGCACCGCAACCGGCGCTCGTCACATTCGAGCTTAGCGTGAGATTCTGACGCACGCCCGTAGAGCGCCGCCGGAGACGGCGGCCGGAACACGGAAAATCGGGGGTAAGCCCAGCTGACTTCCCGCTTCCGGCGGAAGCTGCTAGCGCAATCGGGCGAGTTTTCCGGGTTGCGCCATGGCTGACAACACCAACCGGCTGGCCTTTTCAAGCCGCGTCATTCACGCAGGGCAAGCGCCCGATCCCCAGACCGGCGCCGTCATGCAGCCGATCTATCAGACATCGACCTTCGCGCAGGAAAGTCCCGGCGTCCACAAGGGCTATGTATACGCGCGCGGACACAATCCGACGCGCTTTGCTTATGAACGCTGCATCGCCGACCTCGAAAACGGCCAGCGCGGCTTCGCCTTCGGCTCAGGGATGGCGGCTATCGCCACCGCGCTCGAACTTTTTCCGGCGGGAACGCATGTCGTCGCCATGGACGATGTCTATGGCGGCACGTTTCGGTTGTTCGAGCGCGTCCGCAAATCGACGGCGTCGCTCTCGGTTTCCTATGTCGATCTTAGCGACGCGCGCAATCTTGAAGCGGCGGTGCGCCCGGAGACGAAACTTGTCTGGATCGAAACGCCGACCAACCCGCTCCTGAAGATCGTCGATATCGAAGCGGTGTCAGCGATCGCAAGGAAGCGCGGCGTTCTTGTCGGCTGCGACAATACCTTCGCCTCGCCTTATTGCCAGCGCCCGCTCGATCTCGGCGCCGACATCGTCATGCATTCGGCGACCAAATATCTCGCCGGGCATTCCGACGTCATCGGCGGCGTGCTCGTCGTGAAGGACAAGGAGCTCGCCGAGCGGCTGCAGTTTCTCCAGAATTCGGTCGGGGCGATTCAAGGTCCGTTCGACTCCTATCTGGCGCTCAGAGGCCTGAAGACGCTCGCGCTACGGCTGGAACGCCATTGCGCGAACGCCGCCGCGCTCGCCGACTGGCTGGAAAAACAGCCCGCCGTCGCACGTGTTTCCTATCCGGGCCTAAAAAGTCATCCGGGCCATGCGGTCGCAAAGGCGCAGATGGACGCCTTCGGCGGCATGATCACAATTTTCCTTAAAGGCGGCCTGCCGGCGGCGCGCGCAATGCTGGAGCGCGTCGAACTCTTCACGCTCGCCGAATCGCTCGGCGGCGTCGAAAGCCTCATCGAACACCCGGGCATCATGACACACGCATCGATTCCGCCGGAGCGGCGCAAGGAACTCGGCGTCGATGATGCGCTGGTCAGATTGTCCGTAGGCGTTGAAGATCTCGGCGATCTTCGCCGCGATCTCGACCAGGCGCTGGCCGTGCTCTAGATGCGCGGCGCGGACGCAACCCTTCCCGAAAACGGAAAGCGGCGCCGGCCGGTAGGCCGACGCCGCCCTACCCCGCCAGCGGGGGAGGTGCTGACGGCGTTCCTTCGGGTCAGAGAATTTGACCGCTCAGCCCATTCGCGCGCGGCGCGAAAGTCGAGAGGTACGCTATTGTTGTTTGCCGACGGCGCAACCGTTTTTGGTCGTCTTAACCATCAAGATCGCGACAACAAAACCATTGATTGCAAAAGGCCGTTGCTCGCTCGCCTGTCGATTGTGCGCGCGGCTGA
>CAZNXR010000094.1:0-7512 GCA_964576815.1 uncultured Caulobacterales bacterium
GCGTCACCGCGCGAAGGAAGCGCAATGTGCGCAGGATGCGCGAGCTCGGCGAGCTGCGCCGGGCCGCGCGCGAGCGCAAGCGCCCGGTCGGAACCGTTACGTTTTCCGTCAATGAAGCGACGCCGTCCGGCAAGCGCGTCATCCTCGCGGAACGGGTGTCGAAATCCTTCGGAGAACGCGCCGTCGTGCGCGATTTCTCGCTGGAGATCGCGCGCGGCGACCGGGTCGGCATTATCGGGCCGAACGGCGCCGGCAAGACGACGCTCCTGAAGCTCCTCACCGGCGAACTGGCGCCGGACGAGGGCCGCGTGACGCTCGGCTCAGGCCTCGACATGATTACGCTCGACCAGCGCCGCGCCACCTTGCGCGACACCGACCGCGTCGCGGACGCCATCACCGACGGGCGCGGCGACTGGGTGACGATCGGCGCGGAAAAGCGTCACGTCGCGAGCTACCTCAAGGATTTCCTCTTCAAGCCCGAGCAGTGGCGCACGCCCGTCTCGGCGCTGTCGGGCGGCGAGCGCGGCCGCCTCGCCCTTGCTGCGGCGCTGGCCAAGCCTTCGAACCTTCTTGTCCTCGACGAGCCGACCAATGATCTCGACCTTGAGACGCTCGATCTCCTTGAGGAACTCGTCGCCGACTATCGGGGGACGCTCCTCATCGTCAGCCATGATCGCGATTTTCTCAACAAGACAGTGACCTCGATCATCGCGCCGGACCCCGGCGGCCGTGATGGTCAGTGGGCGGAATATGCCGGCGGCTATGACGACATGATCGCGCAGCGCGGCGCGCCGCCGCGCGCGATACGCCGGTCGCAGACGGGGCCCACGGCGCCGAAGTCGGCGAGCGAAGCCCCGGCCGCGCGGGCGAAACTCTCCTACAAGGAGAAATTCGCGCTGGAGCAAGCCCCGCTTCGCATCGACGCGCTGACGAAGGAAATCACCGCGCTAAAGGCCGCCCTCGCCGACCCGGAACTGTTCGACCGCGACGCTAGGGCGTTCGCCGCTAAAGCGAAGGCCCTCGAAAGCGCGGAAGCCAATCTCGCCGCCGCGGAAGTGGAATGGCTCACCCTCGAATTGAAGCGCGAAGCGCTGGAACAAGAGTGAGCCACGGGAAAAATTCGCCAAATAGGCGAATTGAAGTCCAAGGCTTTTACTGCGGCGCTTAAGACCCTAACGTCGTCGCCAGTACGACGGGGGTCGCCTTTGCCGGACGTTTTCATTTCCTACAGCCGGAAAGACCGCCCGATCGCAGAAGCGATCGCAGCGCAGCTTGGCAAGCTCGGCCTCGACGTATGGTGGGACCGCGATCTTCTCGCCGGCGAAGACTATCGCAAGAAGACCGCCGGGATCATCGCGCAGGTCGCGGTGACGATCGTCATCTGGTCGCGGCGCTCGGTCGACAGCGAATGGGTCGTCGGGGAAGCGTCGGCGGCGCGCGAACGCAAGATCCTTCTTCCCGTCAGCGCTGACGGCGTAACGCCGCCGCTCGATTTTCGCAGCTTCAACACGATCGACATGTCCGCCTGGGCGCCGGGGGACCCGCTGCCCTCAATGCTCGTCAAGGCTATCGCCGAGCGCACGCGGCGCTCGCTCTCGCCGGAACAGGAGGCGGCGCCGCAGAGCGGGCTCGGCCGCTTTTCGAAAAATGTGGCGCGGTCGTGGTTTGCGGATTTCGAATGCCTGCTGTTCTCGTTCATCGCGCAAGGCTTCGCCTCGGCGCTGACCAATATTCCTTTGGCGATCCATCAACACAAGCTTTCCGCAGCCGCCGCGATCGGCATCGCGTCTCTCAACGCGGTCGTGACAGCGGCGGTCATCATGCGGCCTGCACTGCAGACGAAACGCCTTGCCGTCGCGGCGGCGTGGTTCGCCCTCGCCGTCGCCATCGGCGTCGCCGGCTACTTCGTCACCGGCGCGCTATGGGCGACGCTGGCGATCAGCGAGTATCTGACCTTTGTCGGCTTCTGGGCGCTGGGTCTCGTGCTCGTCCTCGACGCGGCGAGACGCGCGGCCTCCAACCCTTGAGACGCGCGCGCGTCAGTCGACGATATCGAGGCCCATTTCGCGGTAGCGCGCCTTTTCTTCGGCCCAGCCTTCGCGGACGGTGACGATCAGGAACAGGTGCACGGTCTCGCCCAATAGCTCCGTCAGCTCCTTGCGCGCCGCCTCCCCGATCGCCTTCAGCGTCGCGCCGCCCTTGCCGAGCACGATGGGGCGCTGGCTTTCGCGGCTGACATAGATCGTCTGGTCGATTTTCAGTTCGCCCTTCTTGGTGCGGGTCCATGCCGTCGTCTCGACCGTCGATTCATAAGGCAGTTCCTGATGGAGCCGCTTGAAGACTTTCTCGCGCGTCACCTCGGCGGCCATCAGCCGGTCTGAAATGTCCGAGAGCTGATCTTCCGGGAAATGCCATTCGCCCGGCGTCGCACGCGCGAGGAGCCGCGCTTTCAGGTCTTTCACGCCGTCGCCGTTCTCCGCCGAGATGAGAAACACCTCGTCAAAGACATTTTCTTCGTTCAGCGCGGCGATCAGCTTCAGAAGGTCGGGACGCGGGACCTTGTCGATCTTGTTGAGCGCCAGCGTCGCCTTGCGCCCCCGCGCCTTCAACTTCGCAATGATCGCGCCCGTATCCGTCGTCGATTTCGAAGGCCCGGAAAGCTGCGCCGCCGCATCGATGACGAGGACGATGGCGTCGGCGCCCTCAACGCTCTCCCACGCGGCGGCGACCATCGAGCGGTCGAGCCGCCGGCGCGGGCTGAAAATGCCGGGGGTGTCGGTGAAGACGAGCTGCACGTCCTCCTCGACAAGAATGCCCCTAATGCGCGCGCGCGTCGTTTGCACTTTCTGGGTGACGATCGACACCTTCGCGCCGACGAGCGCATTGACGAGGCTCGATTTCCCCGCATTCGGCGCGCCGATGACGGCGATAAAGGCGCTTCGCCTATTCATCCGCGATCCAGACTTTTTCGCGGACGAGGAATGCGCGCGCCGCCGCCATTTGCGCCGCGCGCTTCGACTGGCCCTCGGCGCGCACGGGGTCGAAGCCCTTCACCACGACGTCGATTGTGAAGGCGGGCGCGTGCGCCGGACCCTCCGAATTGACGACCTCGTATTTCGGCGCGCCGAGCCCCCTCTCCTGGCTCCATTCCTGCAGCGTCGTCTTGGCGTCGCGATGCTGCAAGGAGAGCGCTTCGAGGTTCGGCGTCCAGAACTGGTCATAGGCGCGCCGCGCGGCCTCAAGGCCGCCGTCAATGTAGAGCGCGCCGAGAAATGCTTCGGCAACATCGCCGAGGATCGCTTTCTTGCCGCGGCCGCCCGATTCTTCTTCCTGCGCGGACATTTTCACGAGCTTGTCGAGCCCCCAGGCGAGCGCCGCTTTTGCGCAAGTTTCTTTTCGCACCAGCGCGTTAAGACGCGGCGCGAGATCGCCTTCGCGCATTTTGGGATAAGCGCGCCACAGCGACTCGGCGGCGAGAATCCCCAGCACCCTGTCGCCGAGAAATTCGAGGCGCTCGAGATCGCCGACCTTCGACGTCGCGGCGAGGCTTGAATGCGTGAGCGCGCGCTTCAGGAGGCTCTGGTCGGCGAATTTATGGCCGACGCGTTCCTGCAGCGCCGCGAGACTTTTGGCGCTCATTTCACCGGATCAAAGATGCGTCCATAGCGAACGGCGAAGGGCCATTTCCAGACTTCCCAGAATTTCGATTTGTCGCCGTCGACGGAGAAGAAAATCCGTTCGGCGCGGCCGACGACGTCCTCGAAGGGAACAAAGCTCACCTGCGCGGTGCGGCTGTCCTGACTCTGATCGCGATTGTCGCCCATCATGAAGTAATGTCCCTGAGGCACCTGATAGGGACCGACATTGTCGAGCGGTCCGGTGTCGGCGTCGCATTCGAAGACGGTATAGGAAACCCCGTTGGGCAGCGTCTCGCGATAGCTCGGAACCTCAAGATTGCGCAGGTAATCGCAATCCGTCGTCGCCATGCCGACGAATTCCTTTTCGACGGCGGCGCCGTTGATATGCAACAGCCCGCCGATCATCCGGATTTCATCGCCGGGAAGGCCGACGACGCGCTTGATATAATCCTTGTTGTCATGGCGGCGCGCTTTGAAGACGATGACGTCGCCGCGCTCGGGACCCTTGCTCG
The DNA here is from genome assembly GCA_964576815.1 of uncultured Caulobacterales bacterium. Classification (GTDB taxonomy): domain Bacteria; phylum Pseudomonadota; class Alphaproteobacteria; order Caulobacterales; family Parvularculaceae; genus Amphiplicatus. Next base: position 4,151 of record CAZNXR010000094.1, read on the forward strand.
ACAACACGCGCCCGTGCACGCCCATGCGCGTCAGCGGGTAAACGAGCGAGGCGCGCGAATAGCCGTAGGTCGGCTTCGACACGAACAGAAAATCGCCGACCTGCAGCGTCGGCTTCATCGAGCCCGAAGGAATGTTGAACGGCTGGAAAATGACGATCCTGAGGACGAGCGCGATCGCCACCGCATAGAACACCGTCTTCAACAGGTCCCAGGCTTCCTCGGCCGCCGTCATCTTCGGCTGCTCCGGCTTCGGCTCGCCGGATTTGCCGCCGAGCTTCAGGCCGTCAAACTTGAAATCGCCGAACTTGAAATCAAACGCCATGATGCAGACCTTACCCCTCGCCAGCGCCGCCCGGCGGCGTCATCGGCCGCTCAGCCCTCGGGCCGGGCATAGATAATCACAATCGCCTGGGCCAACGGGAACTCGTCCGTGATGGTCAGGTGGATGTCAGCGACATGACCTGCCGGGGTGATTTCTTCAAGCCTCTTCAGCGCCCCTCCGTCGAGTTTAAGGGTCGGCTTGCCGCCCGGCAGGTTAACGACCCCCATATCCCGCCAGAAGACCCCCCTTGAGAGCCCCGTGCCGAGCGCCTTTGCGCAGGCCTCCTTGGCCGCGAATCGCTTGGCGTAGGAGGCGGCCCGGTTTCGGCGCCGATCCGATTTAGCCCGCTCGACGTCGGTGAAAATGCGCGCCGTGAATCGCTCGCCATGACGCTCCAGCGTCTTTTCGATGCGCCGGATGTCGATGAGGTCGTTGCCGATGCCGATGATCATGGCGCGTTCGCGATCCGCGTCATCGGCCCGAGCCGCGGCGTTTCGGAGAAATGACTGTCCGGCGTCACCTTGAGGCCGAGTTCGATCGCCTTGGCGCGCTGGTCCCTGGGGTGCGATTTGACGAGCGCGTCCGACCACGCGATCGGTCCGGTCATCGCCGGGTGCGCTTCGGCGCGGTCGATCAAGCGGCTGAGTTTCGGCCAGCGCGCGGGATCGGGCGTCCAGCGCGCGTAGCGCATGCCGCGAAACATCACGGCGATCGATATGTCCGCGAGCCCGAACGGACCGGCGAGAAATCCGTCGGCCGGCGTCTCGCTTTCAAGATAGCCGCAAATCTCCGCGACATCGGTTTCAAGATGGCGCTTGAAGGCGTCGAGATCGCGCGGGGCGCCGAACACCGCCGGCGCGACGACGACGGCGCCGAAGCCTTTCCAGACGAAGGCGTCGCCGAGCCGCTCATCGGCGTATTCCTCAAGCCACCGCGCCCGTGCGCGCAGTTCCGGCGTTTCGGGAAGGATCGACGGCGAGGGATATTTCTCTTCGAGATATTGCGCGATGACGGAAGAGTCGTTGATGACGATATCGCCGTCGATGAAAACTGGAATGCGCCGCATCGGCGACAGCTTCGCGAAATTATCGTCGCCGTAAAACGGCGTGATCGGGTCGATGGCGAAGTCGAGCCCCTTCATCCCGAGAATGACGAGGATCTTCCGCACATAGGGCGAGACGGTGTTGCCGATGATGGTGATCATGTCAGTAGTGCCCGCCCGTCCTCGCATCCTGCATCAGCCGCTTCATCTCCTTGATGCTCTCGGCGAGGCCCATGAACACCGCCTCGCCGATCAGGAAATGACCGATATTGAGTTCGACGATCTCGGGGATCGCGGCGACAGGCTGCACGTTGTGAAAAGTGAGCCCATGCCCGGCGTGGACTTCAAGGCCGAGCGAAGAGGCGAAGGTCGCCGCTTTGCGGATCAATTCCAGCTCATGCGTGATGCGCGCGTTGGTCGTCGATGCGCAGGCCTCGTGATAGGCGCCGGTGTGAATTTCGATGACCGGCGCGCCGGCGCGCTTTGCCGCCTCGATCTGGCGTTCTTCCGGATCGACGAAGAGCGAGACGCGGACGCCAAGATCGCTCAGGGAACGGACGAACGGGTTGATGAACGCCGCCTGGCCCGCAACGTCGAGCCCGCCTTCCGTGGTTCTTTCTTCGCGGTTTTCCGGCACGATGCAGCAGGCGTGCGGCCGGATCTCCGTGGCGAGCATGTGCATTTCGGATGTCGCCGCCATTTCGAAATTCAGCGGCAGCGGAATTTCCGCCTTCAGCCGCCGCATGTCGTCGTCGCGGATGTGGCGCCGATCGCCGCGCAGATGCGCCGTAATGCCGTCGGCGCCGGCGCTCATCGCAAGCTCGGCAGCGCGCACAGGATCGGGATGGTCGCCGCCGCGCGCGTTCCGGATGGTCGCGACGTGGTCGACATTGACGCCGAGGCGGATGGGTCGAGTTGAAACCATCAAAAACTCACAATCGACGCCTTGATGCCGGGCGCGCGGCCAATTCGCCAGTCGCATGTCAATAAAGGAACATCCAGCAATTCCGCCAGCGCGACATAGGCGGCGTCATAGGCCGAAAGATTATGGCGGAGGTCCCAAACACGTTCCATCATATAGTCGTGCGAGAAGCGAACGAGATTGAGCGCCGCCATATCATCCAACGCCGCACGCCCGCGCCATTCATCAAGCTCGCCGCTCAGCGCGAAGCGGCGCAAGGCTTGCGCGACTTCTAGATCAATGAGGTGCGGCGCAAAAATGTCATCGCCGGCCGCCCTTAACAGCGGTTCCAGCTTCTCCCCGATTTCGGTCCTCAGCAGGACTTCGGTGAGGGCCGAGGCGTCAACGACGATCACGCTTGCTTCTCACCGCATCAAAATGGACGTCGCGCTCTTCTCGACCAACTCTAATCGCGTCAGCTGCAGGAACGCCGATCTTCACTCGAGACCGGGTTTTTATGCGAGCCCATGCCTCGGATTTCGCCAAGTTCGATGTTGAAGCCCCAAGCGCCTTCGACAGATATTCCGACAGAGAAACTCCGCCGGCTTCGGCGCGCGCCTTCAGTTTTTTGTGCAAGGCGTCCGGCACATCACGGATCTGAACCATCACGCCCATTGCAAGTTCACCGCGGTGCTTCGTTGGAGCGCAGATTTACCCAAAGCTCCTTGGCCCGCCGCTCTAACTCCGCTTCTGTCGGGACTTTGGCGATCCGTTCAAATTCTTGGATCAAGTAGGCGGACAGCGTCATTCCGGCCGCCGCTGCACGAGCTTTCAACGTGCGATGGACGGGTTCTGGCATATTGCGGATTTGGATGGTGACGCCCATGCGCTCAACATGCTTTCATGTGCGGCGCATGTCAAGGTTCACTGGCTGACCCCGCGGCTGCCGGGCTTCACCGCCGGCAAGGCGGCGAGATGGGGCGGCAAGCGGTCCGCCGGCCATGCCTCGACCTTCAGTTCGGCGAGCGGGATTAGCGGCACGTCGAAGTCCGCCTTGCCGCCCGAGCGGTCGATGAAACAGGCGAGCGCGACGACAT
>CAZNXR010000095.1:0-7495 GCA_964576815.1 uncultured Caulobacterales bacterium
AGCTCGAAGCCGAGGGCGTTTCGGCGGAAGTGATCGACCTCCGCACGCTGCGCCCGATGGATACGGCGACGGTGATTGAATCCGTCAAGAAGACGAACCGCGTCGTAACGGTCGAAGAGGGGTGGGCGCCCTGCGGCGTCGGCGCCGAACTCGGCTGGCAAGTCACGCAACATGCCTTCGACTATCTCGACGCGCCCCCCGCACGCGTGACGCAGGAAGACGTGCCGCTGCCCTACGCGGCGAACCTCGAAGCCTTAAGCCTTCCCAATGCGGACAAAATCGTCCGCGCGGTGAAGGCGGTGATGTATCGGGAGTAACTAACACCCGTCATCCCGGCGAAAGCCGGGATCCAGTCTTCGCCAAAAGGATGGACCCCGGCTTTCGCCGGGGTGAGCGGGAAAATATACGGCGCATGGTCAACGGTCGGAAGAAGTCAGATGCCAACACCCATCCTCATGCCAGCCCTCTCTCCGACGATGGAGGAGGGCACGCTCGCCAAATGGAAGGTGAAAGAGGGCGACAAGGTCTCCTCCGGCGACGTCATCGCCGAGATCGAAACCGACAAGGCGACGATGGAGGTCGAGGCGGTCGATGAAGGGATCGTCGGCAAGATCGTCGTTCCGGCGGGTACGGAGAATGTGAAGGTCAACGCGACGATCGCGATCCTTCTAGGCGACGGTGAGAGCGCGGGCGACGTCGCGAAAGCGCCGGCAAGCAAGTCGAACGGCTCATCTTCTCCCCTCGCCCGCGATAGCGTGAAAGGGGCCGGGGGTGAGGGCGCCTCCGCGCGCGCCGCTGCGAGTGTCCACGCCTCCCCCCTAGCCAAGCGCCTCGCGAAAGCGGCGGGAATCGACCTTTCCGCGCTGAAGGGCTCCGGCCCGCATGGGCGCATCGTCAAGCGCGACCTCGACGGCGCGCCCAAGGGCGCTGCTGCGCCAAAGACCGCCGCCGCCTTCACGCCGTCGCCCGCCGCGGTCGATCCGCGCCTCTATCCAGCCGACAGCTACACGGCAGTGAAGCTCGACGGCATGCGCAAGGTGATCGCGCGCCGCCTGACGCAATCCTTCAACAATGAAGTCCCGCATTTCCCGCTCAACATCGACATCGAGCTGACGAAGCTATTGGAAGCGCGCGCGGCGCTCAACGCAGCCTCGCCGAAAGACGGAGAGGGGGCCTACAAGCTCTCCGTCAACGATTTCGTCATCAAGGCCTCGGCGATGGCGCTAAAGAAAGTGCCCGCCGCCAATGCAACGTTCACGGACGAAGCGATCCTCCTGCACAAGCACGCCGATATCGGCGTCGCGGTGGCGATCGACGGCGGCCTCATCACGCCGATCGTCTGGAAGGCGGAGACGAAAGGCCTCAAACAGATTTCCGCCGAGATCAAGGACATGGCGGCGCTCGCCCGCGCCAAGAAGCTGAAGCCGGAGGAATATCAGGGCGGAACCTTCTCGGTCTCGAACCTCGGCATGTTCGGCATCACGTCCTTCGCTTCGATCGTCAACCAGCCGCACGGCGCCATCATGTCGGTCGGCGCCGGCGAGGAGCGGGCGGTCGTGCGCGGCGGCGCGGTCGTCGTGCGCACCATGATGACGGTGACCCTGACCTGCGATCACCGCGTCGTCGACGGCTCGGTCGGCGCGGAGTTTCTCGCCGCCTTCAAGCAGTTCATCGAGGAACCGGCCTCGATGCTGCTGTAGGCCGAAGTCCTTGCGCAGCAGGCCTTCAACGCATATATATTTGTTATGGTTGAGGTTTTAGAAGATCCTTCGCCGTCTTCGGAGCATCGGCCGTTAGGCGGGCTTTCGCGGAATTTAGTGTTGCCTGTGACGGCGCTGACCGTTGCTGTTTTCGCGGCAATCATCGGATTTGAGCCACGATGGTTCGAAGAGTGGCGAACCGGCGTGCTGATTGCCGTCAGCGCGGTCGTAATCGTCGCTGGGCAAGCTTTTCTCACGCAGTATTTTGAGGCGCGCGCCACCCGAGGATCGCTGCTCCGGCGCATCCGCGAGAAACGCGACGAAGCTGACGCGTTGATACGACAGGCGGAAAACAGGGGCCCGGAAGGGACGAAGTCTGAGAGCGATAGTCGTTACGCTAGCTCCGCCAGTTGAGTTTTCTTCGTGCGCGTTAGTCGCGGGGCCAGGCAGTTATGAAACGACCGCGGACCCGGCGCACGGTTGACGTTGGTCAATTGAGAGCGGAATGCGATGCGCTCCGATATACCTCCGTCTTCGGCGATCTGGCCTCCTTGGACGATCCCGAAATTATTAAGCTGCTTCGCCGCACTCGAGTCGCGTTGGATGACCTTGAACTCGTCGTGTTCGCTCACGACGACAGCCGGGAGCGATTCCTGTTCACTTTCATAGGGGCTGCCGCCGCGGCGATTTCTTTACCGGCGATTCTCGCGGGCTCTCCGTTGGCTGTGCTTGCGGCGCTCGCTGGCGCGGCCGTCGCTGTGCGCGATGGAGCAAAGCTGGCGGAGACTACTCAGCGAATGAAGCCTGACGAAGAGCTATTTGGCGTGTTGAGCCAATTCTACGACATGTTGTCGCGCGAGTGTGCGCGGCGCGACCTCGCCGACCAATGAGCGGGCAAGTTCCTGACGCCCAAAAGATTACCAAGCGCCAGCAGCGCGAGATCGACTATCATCGGGACTACGCCGCATCGAAAGCGGCGCAGAAGCTTGTTCCCGTCAATTTCGATGTCATCGAAGACGAGAAGCGCCGGCCGCAGAACGCCTTTTGGTCAACCTATGACCGCCTCCTCGCCATGGATTTGAGGGGCAAGCGCGCGCTCGTGCCCGGCTGCGGGTTCGGCGAGGACGCGATCCGCCTCGCCCGCCTCGGCGCCGATGTCGAGGCTTTCGACATTTCACCCGATGTCGTTGAGATCGCTCGGCGTCGATGCGCGGAGTTCGGTTATGACGCTGTCAGCTTCGGCGTCATGCCGTCCGAAGCGCTCGTCTATCCCGATAACTCATTCGACATCGTGCTCTTCATCGACATCCTGCACCATGTCGATATCACCGCGACGATCGCTGAGGTCGTCCGTGTGCTGAAGCCGGGCGGGCGTATCGTCGGCAACGAGTTATATACCCATAGCTGGATGCAGAAGAACCTGCGCGAAAGCTGGCTTGTGGAGAAGGCGCTCTATCCGGCGATGCGCCGTTTCATCTATGGCGACGACAAGCCCTACATCACGCCCGACGAACACAAGATCGACGAGACGGAGTTCGCCGCCGTCGAGGCCGCCTGCGCATCCTTTGAAGCGCAGTGGTTCAACGGGCTGGTCGGGCGCCTTGTCCCAGACCGCCTGCCGGCCGTCGCCAATGTCGATCGCGCGTTGATGCGGGCGCTTGGGCCCGGCGGACGCTACGCCGCGGGGCGCGTTGTGTTCGAGGGCGTCGTGCTGAAGGATTAGAGCGGCGGGCGACAAAAGTGCAACGCGGTTTTTCGCAAAGCCGCCGCGACCACCGAAAAACTAGAGCTTGGGCGATTCCTATCAATCGCCCGAAGCTCTAGGCGCGGGACCGCTTCGCCGCCGGCGGTTCGGTCTCGTCATGATCATGATCCGTTGCGCGCAGCCGCTTGGCGATCCATTCCGGCATTCGCTTTTCAAGACCGTGCATCGCGCGGTCAAACCAGCGCCAGCGGCGGCGAAGCCAGCGGATTTCGCCGGGCGCCGCGGAGAGCAGCAACAGAAATCCTAGAATAAGGAAGACGAAGCCGAACGGGATCGGCGAGATCGTCCAGACCAGCCCGAAGAGGATCAGGAGGATCGCAAAAAGGCTGACAGCGAAGCGAAAGACGATCATCCGGGCCTATCTCCCCTCCTGTCGCCGTCGCCGCTTTTCGGCTCGGTCTCATCTGCGACCCTTGCTATGTGGCGCGGGCCCCGCCTGCCGACAAGCCTGACCAGCTTGTTGAACCATGGCCAGCGCCGCCGCATCCCCACGATGAGGGGCCGCGCGGCCGGATTCGCCCCGGCGATCATCAGGAGGCCGAGGATCACGAGCGGCGCCCCTGCGGGCAGGGGCGAAAAGGCGGCGATGAGCCCATAGATCATCAGCAGAAAGCCGACGATCGTCGCGCCGATCCTGCCGAGCATCGGGCGCCTCCTTTCCCGCTGCGGGGCGATGCTTCCCGCATCCTTAACAATTCTTTCCATCAAATGTTAACGCCGCCGCCGCTAGATCGGGGGGCTGGCGTTACGCCGGCCGGCGCGCTCCTTCACAAGCATCGGCCATGCTGTTCAATTCGACGGTCTTCTTCCTGTTTTTCGCCGTCTTCTTCGCCATTTATTGGCGGCTCGGCGCGCGGCTGCGCGCGCAAAACATTCTTGTCCTCGGCGCTTCGCTTCTGTTTTACGGCTGGTGGGACGAGCGCTTCCTGATTTTGATTGCAGCGTCGACGGCGGTCGACTTCGTCGCCGGCCTTGGCGCGTCAGGCGAGCGCGTGCGCGGATCGGATCTGCGCAAGGCGGGGCTCTATCTCGGCGCGGTCAGCCTCGCCGCGACGGCGCCGACCTTCATGGAGAGCTGGCGCTGGCTGGCGCTGACGGGCGCCTTTGCGCTCGCCGGCTGGGCGGTCGCGCTCCTCATCGAACGCTCAACGGGCGACCGCAGGAAGATGTGGCTGCTGACATCGCTTTTCGTCAATCTCGGTCTGCTCTGCGTCTTCAAATATTTCGGCTTCTTCACCGAGAGCTTCATCGCCGCAGCGGAGAGCATCGGCTTCAGCGTCAATGCGCCGATGATGGAGATCGTGCTGCCGATCGGCATCTCGTTCTACACCTTCCAGACGCTCTCCTACACGATCGACATCTGGCGGGGCGCGATGCGGCCGACGCGCCGCCTTGTCGATTTCGCGGCCTATGTCGCGTTCTTCCCGCAGCTCGTCGCCGGACCGATCGAGCGCGCAAAGGCGCTCCTTCCGCAGTTCGAGACCCGCCGCCGCTGGAACGCAGAACGGGCGGGCGAGGGCGCGCTCCTCTTTCTCTGGGGGCTCTATAAGAAGACAGTCATCGCGGACAATCTCGCGCCGATCGTCAACGCCGCCTTCGCTGCGCCGGCGGAGGCCTCGCCCGCCTTCATGCTGCTCGGCGTTCTCGGCTTCGCTGTGCAGATCTATTGCGACTTCTCCGGCTATTCCGACATGGCGCGCGGCCTTGCGCGCATGCTCGGCTTCGAGCTGATGGTGAATTTCGATCTGCCCTATTTCTCCCGCACGCCGTCGGAGTTCTGGCGGCGCTGGCATATCTCGCTGTCGAGCTGGCTGCGCGATTATCTTTACGTGCCGCTCGGCGGCAATCGCGGCGGCAGGCTTGCGACCTATCGAAACCTATTCTTGACGATGCTGCTCGGCGGCCTCTGGCACGGCGCGGCGTGGACGTTCATCGTCTGGGGCGCCTTTCACGGCGGTATTCTCGCCGTCTACCGCGCGCTCGGCGTCGATGCGATGATCGAGCGGGCGAGAGGGTCTGGCGCGCTGATCGTCAATCTCGTCGCCTGGGGCGTCATGTCGATGCTGACGCTCATAGGTTGGACCTTCTTCCGGGCGCAGAATCTTCCGGACGCCTTCGCCGCGCTCGATCGCGCGTTCCGCTTCGACAGCCTCAGGACGCTGTCGGACCTTCCAGAGGCCTCGCTCGTGCTGTCGCTGACAGCGCCGCTGATCGTCGCAAATATCGCAAACCGGTTCTTCGCATCGGCGCTGAGGGGCCTTGCCGCCGAGGCGCGTATGGCGGGCGCGCTGCCTGCGCTGGCGCGCTTTAGCGTCTTGCTTACCTTGGTTTGCTCGGTCGCGTTCCTGTCCGCCGAAGGGCAGCAGGACTTCATCTATTTCGATTTTTGATATGCTGATCCTCAACCGCAAGAATCTTCGGATCGCAGCCGGCTTCGCGGCCTTCTCAATCCTCTTTGCCGAAGCGTTCGTGCGGGTTCTTGCGCCGCAATCTTTCGTGCCGCGCGACATCGCCGCCGCCCCGTACGGCGTGCGGATGAACCGGCCGGGTGCGGAGTATGTGCAGCGCACGCCGGAAATGCGCAGCGTCGTCGCGATCAACGCGAACGGCCTGCGCGCCCCGCATGATTTCCTGGTAGAGAAGGCGCCCGGCGTCCGCCGCATCGCTGTCTTCGGCGACAGCTATCTTCTCGGGTACGAGGCGTCCTACGACGAGATGGCGACGACGCAGATCGAGCGGACGCTGCAACAGTCGAAATGTCCGGTCGAGGTGCTCAATTTCTCGGTCTCCGGCTTCGGAACGGCGGAGATGCTCCGGACGCTCGAAAAGGACGGCTTGCGCTACCGGCCGGACGTCGTTCTTTTCCAGTGGCATCACACGGACCCGGACGACACGCTGCGCGCCAATCTCTACGCGCTCGACGACGGCGTGCTGATCGAAACCGGGGAAAGCTACCTTCCGGCGATGGGCGTGCGCCGCGCGGTCGAGAACAACCCGCTGTTTCGTCTCCTGGCGGGCCACAGCCACCTCTTCACCATCGTGCGGGAGAAGGGCTCGCGATTCGTGCGGCGTGCGATGGCGGGCCATGTCTTCAGCCGCAAGACGACCGCCGGCGCCAAGGAGGAAAGGCCGGCCGGGGCGCTCGACCTTGCGATCCTTGCGCGCGCCGAAGCCCTCTCGCGCGGCGCCGGCGCATCGTTCTTTGTCGTCGATGTTCCGAGCGTCCAGTCGCGCACGCGGTTCCGGTCGAGCTTTCGCCTGCTGCCCGAGACGCTAGGGAAGCGGGAGAATTACATCGCGACCGCCGGCGCCTTCGAGGACGCCGCCGGACCGAAGGAAAAGCTCTACTGGGAAAAGGGCCATCGGCATCTCACCCCGCGCGGCAACGCCGTCCTCGCCGCAGTGGTGGCGGAGCGGATTCTCGCCGATCCGCAGGCCTATGACGCGCTCGGCTGCGCAGGATCGCCATCCCTGCCGATCCTCGCACGGCGGGACCAATGACCCTCGCGACTTGAAGGCGCCGCCGCGCCCGCGTTAGGTTTACGCAAAACCCGGAGGAATCGATGGCCGATCACGGCGAGCGCGTTGAGAACCGCGCAAAATTCCGCGCGATGACTGAAGGCACGGCCGAAGACTGGATGAAGATCGCCAGCCATTTCGGGCCCTTTGCGATGAATGGCGGCAAACGCGTGCTCGATCATCTGCGCTTGCTCGACGGCGATTATGGCGGGTTCCCGGTCGATCGGCTCCAGCACAGTCTGCAGACGGCGACGCGTGCTTTCCGCGACGGGCGCGACGAGGAATATGTCGTTTGCGCGCTGCTGCACGACATCGGCGACACGCTCGGCGCCTTCAACCATCCGGACATCGCTGCGGCGATCGTCAAGCCGTTCGTGACGCCGGAAAACCATTGGATGGTCGAGAAGCACGGCATGTTTCAGGGTCATTATTTCTTTCATTATCTCGGCATGGACCGGAACATCCGAGACCAGTTTCGCGGTCATCCGAACTTCGAGCGCACGGCGGCGTT
>CAZNXR010000096.1:0-7445 GCA_964576815.1 uncultured Caulobacterales bacterium
GCCTCAGAAAATCCCCTTCGCCGGGTTCTCCTGCAAATAGCCCTTCGGCGCCACGGGATTGAGCAGCAGCACCTCCGCCGCCGAGAGGTTCGGCAGGCGCTGGACGAGGTCGAGGAAGCGCGCCGATTCCTTTGGATCGAGAATATCGTCCGTCAGGGTGCGGAACTTCTTGATGTATTCCGGCCGGCGGAAGGGTCTCGCGCCGAAGGGGTGCGCGTTGGCGATGCCGAGCTCATCAACAAGCGACGATCCGTCCTCGAATGATACGACGACGCGGGCGCCGAAGGCTTTCTCCTTCGGGTCGTGAGAGTGATAGCGGCGCGTCCATTCGGGGTCTTCGATTGTCGAAATCTTGCGCCAGAGCCTTACCGTGTCGGCGCGCTTCGCGCGCTCGGGCGCATAAGACTTCACATGGTGCCATTCGCCGTCCTGCAGCGCGACGGCGAAGATGTACATGATCGAATGGTCGAGCGTTTCGCGGCTGGCGTTCGGGTCCATCTTCTGCGGATCGCCCGAGCCGGTGCCGATGACGTAATGCGTGTGATGCGAGGTGTGGAGGACGACGGACTTCACCTTGTCGAAGCCGCCGCGCTTCTCAATCTCGCGCCCCATGCGGAAGGCGAGGTCGATGAGCGCCTGGCTCTGATATTCGGCGGAGTGTTCCTTCGTATAGGTCTCAAGGATTGCACGCTTGGCTTCGCCCTTTGCGGGCAGCGGCACATGATAGGTCGGCTCATAAGGGCTCTTGCCCTGATCGCGCCAGGTGCGGCCGTTGAGGATGAACGAGATCGGACCGTCCTCGCCTTCATAAGCGGGGCTCGGCGCGCCCTCGCCGCGCATGCAGCGGTCGACCGCTTCGATCGCCTGCTTGCCGGCATAGGCGGGCGCGAAGGCTTTCCATGTCGAGATTTCGCCCTTGCGCGACTGGCGCGTCGTGATCGTCGTGTGGAGGCCTTGTTGCACCGCCTGGTAGATAACCTCCGTAGGCAGACCAAGGAGCGTTCCGACCGCGGCCGAGGCCGACGGCCCGATATGCGCGATATGGTCGATCTTGTGCTCGTGAAGGCAGATCGCCTTCACGAGGTTGACCTGAATCTCATAGCCCGTCGCGATGCCGCGCAGGAGCGCGTTTCCGTCACGCCCGCATTGCTGTGCGACGGCGAGCACCGCCGGGATGTTGTCGCCGGGGTGCGAATAATCGGCGGCGAGGAAGGTGTCGTGGAAGTCGAGTTCGCGCACGGCGGTGCCGTTCGCCCACGCCGCCCATTCGGCGCACACCGCCTGATCCGCCGGCACGCCGAAGAGGCTCGCCCCGCCCTTTCGCGGATGGGCGTAGGCCATCGCACGGGCCGACTTGATCGGCCCCCTGTTGAGCGAGGCGATCGCGACCGAGGCGTTGTCGATGACGCGGTTGATGATCATGTCGGTCGCCTCGGCATCGACCGCGACGGGGTCGGCCGCGACCTCCGCGATCTTCCAGGCGAGCTGGTCTTCGCGCTTCAGATTGTCTTTCGAACGGTGCGCGCGGACGGCGTGCGTGATCATCGAAAATTCCTCTTTTTTCTGGGCTCAGAGGCGCATGACGGCGCCGGCGGCGTACTGTGGAAAATGCTGAGGGAACCTGCTCCCGCCCCCCTTTCCTGTCAAAGAGGGCCCGCGTCAAATCTTCGCGGCAAAACGCCTCCGGAAAACTTTTCCTTGACAGCGTTGCGACATCCCTCGCCCGGCCTATGGGAAGAACACAAGCTTCACCGCCATCGCGATCAGCACGGCGAAGAGCGCGCGTTTGATGAACTTTTCCCCGCGGGTCATCGTCGCCTGCGCGCCCATCCAGCCGCCGAGCGCGTTGCCGACGGCGAGCGCGGCCCCGGCGTCCCAGGCGATCGGCGCCTTCGAGGCGAACACCCACAGCGCGACGAACGAGAAAATCAGCGCGATGAAGACCTTGTGCATGTTGGTGCGCACCAGATCGAGCCCCATCACGCGGTAAAGGATCGGCATCATCAGGAAGCCGACGCCGATCTGGATGAAGCCGCCCCAGAAGCCGGCCCCGACCATCAGAAGGTGCCCGACCGCAAGGTTCTTCGCTTTCGACGATGCGTCGGGGCGCGGTTTCGCCTTGTCCTCTCCCGCCGCCATCAGGATCAATACGGCGATCATCACCGCGGCGACGACGTAGTTGAACGCCGCGCCGTCGAGCCTGACGCCGACCTGCGCGCCGAAATAGGCGCCGACCGATGCGGCGGCGGCGAGCGTCATCGACAGGCGGAAGTCGGAAAGGCCGTTCCTGAAGAAAGCCCCGACCGCCGTGATGTTCTGCGCGATGATGGCGATCCGGTTGGTGCCGTTGGCGACGGGCCCGGGAAGCCCCATGAACACCATGACGGGAACCGTCAGCAGCGATCCGCCGCCCGCGATCACATTGATCCAGCCGGAGCCGAAACCGGCGGCGGCCAGAAGCGCAAGCTGCCAGGGTTCAAGCATGCGCGCCCCGCACCCTCACCAGATCGTCTGTACGCCGAGTTTTTGAATTTCCGCGTCGCAGGTGACGACAGGCCATCCGCTAAGGATCGCCTGCCCCGCAATCAGCCGGTCCCACGGGTCCCGATGCTCGCCCGGCAAATGAGCCGCCGCATGCGCATGCTCGGCGCTGACCTTCAATTCGAGAAATCCTTCCTTGATCGCCAGCGACCGTATGGGCCCCAAAAAGGGTCCTATCTTCTCCCGCGCGATTTTCCATTCGAGTTCGAAGATCGAAACGGCGCTGAAATAGGGACGATCCGGCGCATGGCGGATCGCGTCGAGGGCGCGACGCGAAAGCTTGGGGTTCGCCTCAAGCCACCACAGCAGCGCGTGCGAATCGAGCAGCATGAAGCGCCGCTATCGCTTCGGTTCCGGAAAAGGCCTTTCAGCCCACTCCGCGTCTTCAGGATCGGGCGCGAACGCCTCAATCGGCGTCGGCGGTCCGTCCCAGCCCAATCGACGCAAAATGCCGGGTTCTCTGGGCCGCGCCTGTTGAAGCGCTTCAATCATCGCCACTGGCACCCCATTGCGCGCGATCACGACTTCCTCGCCCCGCTCCGCCGCCTCGATCAGGGCGGAAAGCTTGGCTTTGGCTTCGGCGATGTTCACCTGAATGGTCATGCCGGACCATATAGTCTGACCATATGGTCACGTCAAGGCGCTTCCCTCGGTCAGGAAGCGGCGTTGCGCCGTCTGAGGCGGCGCAAAACAAACGTCCCGGCGTCCAAACCAGCCGATCCGGTTGCGCTGGACGAAGTCATAGAACCGATCGCCGATGAAGGGCGGCACGATGCGCCCCGCCTGCCCGAGCCAGCGCCAGGGCGCCGGCAACGCGCGCGCCGCGGCGAGGAGACCGGCCCATCGCACATGGGGACGGCCGTTCATCAGCACCATGAAGGTGTCGAAACGCTCTGCATCAAGATGATAATGCGCGTAGATCGCGCGCGGGATCGCCTCCTGAATCGCGGCGAAACGGGTCGCGCCGTTCGGATCGCGCGCCAGCATCCACTGGACGCCCGACGAGCACATGACGCATTCGCCGTCAAAGATGATCAGCGGCGCGGCATCGTCAAAGGGCGGCACGGCCGGATCGGACCGATAGCTGTAGGGGGTCGCCTGCATCGCCATTCTCACTCCGCGGGCGCGAGCGCAGCGCTTTCGCCGATCATGCGTGCAGGCGCGCGCGCACGAGCGCCCGTCATTTCGCGAAGCGCAGTCTCAAGGTCCGCATCCGCAAACACAAAGCCCGCCGCCAGCGCCTTCGCCGGTCTGACGTTCTGCCCGCCGAGCAGCAATTCCTCCGCGAAGGCGCCGAGCGCGAGGCGCAAAGGCGCCGCCGGGATGCGGAAGACGGCCGGGCGCCCGAGGGCCGTTGCGAGCGCTTTCGTAAAGGCGTTGTTCGTCGCCGCCCGCGGCGCCGTTGCGTTCACCGCACCGGCGAGCGCGGAATTCCTGACCGCGTACACGATGAGCCGCACCAGATCGTCGCGGCTGATCCAGCTCATCATCTGGCGACCATGGCCGAAAGGCGCGCCGAGGCCGAATTCGAACGGCAACAACATGCGCGCGAGAAGGCCGCCCGCCGGATCGAGCACAAGCCCGATGCGCAAGCGCACGACCCTGACGCCGAGAATCTCGGCGCCGCGCGCGGCCTCCTCGACCGCTGCGCAACTCTCATGGCTGAAACTCTCATCGCAGGCGCTGTCCGCTTCGGTGAGCGGTTCATCGCCGCTCATACCGTACCAGCCGACAGCAGAAGCGGCGATGAAGACCTCCGGCGCATGGGAAAGGCGCGCCATGAGGCCGATGAGGTCTTGCGTCAGGCCCTTGCGGCTCTCAACGACGCGGGCTTTCTTTTTCTCCGTCCACAGACCGTCGGCGAGCGGTTCGCCCGCGAGATGGATGACGGCGTCGACCGTCTCGTCGTTACGGATCGAGGAGAGATCGGTCACCAGCCGGATCGGCGCCGGAAGCTTCTCCATTGCGCGCTTCGGATCGCGGACGAGCGCCGTCACATGGACGCCCTCAGCCACAATCGCCTCGACGAGGCGGGAGCCGATGAAGCCGGTCGCGCCGGTGACCAGCACGCGAGACCCCGCCTTCAGCCCCGCCGCCAGCGATGCAGGCCGGCGCGCCTTCATCCGCGCAAGACGGCGCGCGGCGCCGAGGTCGCGCAGTCCGAAGAGGGCCGTTCCAACAGCGCCGAACACGCACAGCCACGACATCCATCCATGACTGACGAGGCCTACTCCCGTCGCCTCTCCGCTCCAGGCGAAAAGAACGGGCGCAAGCAGCGCGAGGATGGCGCCGTAATTGAGCGCAAGCAGCGTGTGCAGCACGCGCTCGCTCGCCGGCAGCCGGCGCGAGCGGTCTTCTTCGACGAAATCGGCAAGCGTGATGATGATCTCAATCGCCAGCACTGCGAGCAGCGCGATGGCGAAAGCGCCCTTCGGCTCCGTCCAGCCGATCACCAGGAAGATCGCGGCGTAGAAGAGATTGCGGACGCCGTGAAGCCGGAGCTCATCCTTCTGCGAGGCGCGCCAGGGAAGGCGCTCGGTGAATTCGTGATGATAGAGCGTGTCGAACGCGCCGAAAGCGATCTGCAGCGCAATGAGGGACCAGAGCAGCGGGCTATCCATGACGGGCCTCCATATCCTCGAACACCGTCTCCTGATCGATCATCAGTCCAAAGACGGGATGGGTGAGCGTGAGCGTGAACAGGAATTTTCCAAGGCCGAGATCATGATGACCGATCACCATGCGGCCCGGCGCGAGCGCCGCCGGCAGTTGCGCGCGCCAGCGGCCGAAACGCAGGAAATAATCCGCGCTGGCGAAGTAAAGGGCGCCCGCCGCGACGCTGAGCGTCAGCGTCATGCCGAGACCGAAGACCGGCCCATCAACGACATGTTCTTCAAGGCCGGTCGGGCCGGCGAATTTCTTCATCGAGTGGATGGCCTGCGGAAAGCCTGTTTTCCGGGCGTAGAGGCGGGTCCAGACTTGGCCCTCGCCGTTCGCTGCATCGGTGACGGCGACGACGGCGTCGCAGTCTTTGCAGTTCAGATCGACCGGCAGCGGCGCGCCGACGAGGCGCGCAAACGCGGCAAGCACGCGCCCTGCGGCGTTCATGCAGAGCCGCGTGGTGCGGCCCCTGTAGACAGCGCTTTCGCCGACATCATGCGCGGCGGTGAAGCGGACGCGCACCGCTTCGGGGAGCGCGGCCCAGTCGGCGGCGCTGAGGAGTTTCTGATAGCGCCTGTCGCAGCGCGCCGCCGGCGCGCGCATCGTTTCGCAAGGGCGGCGGTGGAGGGCGAGGCCGGTTTCCGCATCCAAGATCGCCATCGTTCGCCCCTTTCCGCTTTCGCGCTATTTCTTCTTCAGAAACGGTCCCAGCATGTCGACCGCTTTGCTTCCAAGCTTGATGAGCGGAAGCAGCTGCGCCTTCGGCACGCGGTTCATTTGTTCATACCAGCCGTTCAGGAGGTCGATGAGCCCCTTGAGTTCGGTGAGGCGCGCGACCGCGGCGGCGCTCGTCGCCGGGTCGGCCTTCGCTTCGTCGAGGACGATGCGCAAATCCTCCGCCGCCGGATCGATTTCGCGCGCCTTCCTGATGGCGACAATTTTCGACGCCATTTCCCAGACGTCGCCTTCCGCCTCGTAATGGTCGCGGCGGTCGCCCATGATCGGCGCGCGCCGGACAAGGCCCCAGTCCATGAGATCGCGAATCGACGTCGATACGTTCGACCGCGCCATCTGCAGGGCGTCGGCGATGTCCTCGGCGTTGAGCGGCAGGCCGCTGACGAACAGCAGGGCGTGGATCTGCGCGATCGACCGGTTGACGCCCCAGGTCGTGCCCATGTCGCCCCAGTGGAGGACGAAGCGGCGGATCGCCGGGGTCATCTCAATTGGCCTGTCAGTAATTTCTGTCATGACAGAAAGATGAGACAGTTCCGACCAAAAAGCAAGGCCCATCTTCGCACCCCGCGACAAACCCCCGCCGGGGCCGCTATGGAGCCTCGACCGAAACCGGGGATCGGCCTTGAAATCCGACATTGAAATCGCCCGCGCGGCCCACCTGCTGCCGCTCAGTCAGATTGGCGCAAGGCTCGGCCTGCCGCCTGAAGCGGTCATCCCCTATGGCCGGGGCAAGGCGAAGATCGACACGGCGGCGATTGGCGACCTGAAGGCCCGCGCCCGCGGCAATCTCGTCCTCGTAACGGCGATCAACCCGACGCCCGCCGGCGAAGGAAAGACGACGACGACGATCGGCCTCGGCGATGCGCTTAACCGGATCGGCAAGAAGACGGCGATCGTCCTGCGCGAGCCCTCGCTAGGACCCTGTTTCGGCGTCAAAGGCGGCGCGACCGGCGGCGGCATGGCCCAGGTCGCGCCGATGGACGACATCAACCTTCATTTCACCGGCGACTTTCACGCGATCACGTCGGCGCACAATCTTCTCGCCGCGATGATCGACAATCATCTCCACTGGGGCAACGCGCTCAACATCGACGCGCGCCGCGTGACTTGGCGGCGGGTGATGGACATGAACGACCGGAGCCTTCGCGAAATCATCTGCGGCGTCGGCGACAATAACGGCGTCGTGCGCGAGGCGGGTTTCGACATCACCGTCGCCTCTGAAGTAATGGCGATCCTGTGCCTGTCGGAAGACCTTGAAGACCTCGAACGGCGCCTCGGCGCGATCATCGTCGGCTGGCGGCGCGACAAGACGCCGGTGACGGCGCGCGACCTCAAGGCCGACGGCGCGATGGCGGCGCTCCTCAAAGACGCGATCCTGCCCAATCTGGTGCAGACGCTCGAAAACAATCCGGCGATCATCCACGGCGGCCCCTTCGCCAACATCGCGCATGGCTGCAATTCCGTGATCGCGACGCGCACGGGCCTCGCCCTCGCCGACTATGTCGTGA
>CAZNXR010000097.1:0-7424 GCA_964576815.1 uncultured Caulobacterales bacterium
CCACGGCTCCGATCTTGTCGCCGCCTTCGTTCAGGACTGCGAAAAGAAGCGGTATAGTTCCTGGGAAGAGCTCCTCGGCTATTGCGAGAAGTCGGCGAACCCGGTCGGGCGCTACCTTCTTGATCTGCATGGCGAGAACCGCAGCGGCTATCGCTACGCGGACGCTCTTTCGACCGTCTTGCAGGTCGTCAACCATTTACAGGATATGAAGAAAGACAAGCGCGCACTCGATCGGATCTATGTGATCGAGCCGTGGCTCGTCGAATCCGGCGGCAGCCTCGCCGATATCGATGCTGACGCAGAGAGCCCAGCGCTGCGCAAGACCATCGATCGCATGCTCGACGGTTGCGACGCCCTGATGGCGGATGCGCGCCGCCTTCCCTTCGCGCTGAAGAGCCGGAGCCTCGCCATGGAGTCCGCGGTGATCGTAAGGCTCGCCGAGCGATTGATTGCGCTCCTTCGCGACGGCGATCCAGTGGCGCGCCGCGTCGCGCTTTCGAAATTCGACTTCGCGCGCGCCGGAATTGCTGGCGCCGTCGCCGGATATTTCGCCGCCGGTAAAGGCGCATGACGACGAACACCGCCAGTCTCGATCCCCGCGCCGCCGCGCGCGAGGCTACGGCGTCGGTGAAAAAATCCGGCACGTCCTTCGCGGCCGGCATGGCGATCCTGCCTCGGCCGCGGCGCGAGGCGATGCACGCGATATACGCCTTCTGCCGCGAGGTCGACGACATCGCCGACGACCCTGCGATGAGCGTCGCCGAAAGGCGGACGCGGCTCGCCGACTGGCGCCGGGAGATCGACCGGCTTTACGACGGCGCGCCGACGTTCCCGGCCGCCATCGCGCTGGTCGAACCGGTGCGCGCCTTCGACCTGCCGAAAAACGAATTCATGATGATGATCGAAGGTATGGAGATGGACGCCGACGGGCCGATCGTCGCGCCGTCGTTTGAACGCCTTTTCGCATACACCCGCCGCGTCGCCGGCGCGGTCGGATTGCTGTCAATGCCCGTTTTCGGCGCGCCGAAAGGCGGCGCCTCCGACCGCTTCGCGCTCGCGCTCGGCGACGCGCTGCAGCTCACTAACATTCTTCGCGACGTCACTGAAGACGCAGCGACCGGTCGGCTTTATCTGCCTGCGGAGCTTCTTGCGAAGCATGGGGCGCCGATGGAGGCCGGGTCCGTAGGGCGGGTCGTGACCCGCCGCCTTGCATCCCGCAAGACCGGAGCGCGCGATGAGGGCGCCGACGGATCAGGAACCGCCCTGGAAGGCGTCGCGCGCGATCTCGCCGACATCGCGCGCACCAAATTCGCCGACGCGCGCGAGGCCCTGCGCTCGCTCGACTGGCGCACCGTCCGCCCCGCTTTGCTGATGATGGGCGCCTATGAAGCCTATCTCCGCAAGATGACCGCACGCGGCTGGGCGCGCGTCGGCGAGCCCGTCCGCCTGTCGAAGGCCGAGAAGCTGCTGATCGCTGCGCGCTTTAGCCTCGCCCCGCCGCTGAGGTCCGCCGCTGCATGACGACCCCGCATGTCCATATCGTCGGCGCCGGGCTTTCCGGCCTCGCCGCTGCGGTGCGCCTCGTCGAAGCGGGCGCGCGCGTCACGGTCTACGAGAGCGCGGGCCACGCCGGCGGGCGCTGCCGTACGTTCCATGACCGCGCGCTCGATCGCGACATCGATAATGGCAATCACCTCATCATGTCGGGCAATAAGTCGGCGCTCGATTATCTTGCGCGCATAGGCTCGCACGACGCGCTGACCGGACCTGCCGAGGCCGCCTACCCTTTCGTTGACGTAGAGACCAGACGGCGCTGGCGGGTGCGCATCAATGACGGCCTTTTCCCCGCGTGGATCTTCGATGCGAAGTCCCGCGTCCCCGAGACCGGCGTTCTCAACTATCTGAAGGCCGCAGGCATCGCGTTCGCACGCGCCGATCAGACCGTCGCGGACCTCATTGATAAATCCGACCCTTTATACAAACGCTTCTGGGAGCCGCTGACGCTCGCCGTCCTCAATACGACGCCTGAGATCGGACAGGCTCGCCTTCTCTGGTCGGTCATCCGCGAGACATTCGCGCTCGGCGGCGGCGCTTCGCGGCCGCTGGCGGCGAAAGAAGGCTTGGGGCCGGCTTTCATCGACCCTGCCTTGAAGCATCTCGATGCGCGGGGCGCCAGCGTTCGTTTCAATGCAAGGGTGCGCGCGCTCGGCATCGACGGCGCCCGCATCTCAACCCTCGATCTTGGCGATGAAACGATCGAAGTCGGCCCAGGCGACGGCGTCATTTTGGCCGTGCCGCCTTCTCGTCTCAAGCAATTGTTGCCCGATCTCGACCCGCCGGACGACGACGCTTCAATCCTCAATGTGCATTACCGCACGACGGCGCCGGTTCCGCTGACCGCGCTTGGAGACGCGCCCTTCATCGGCATGCTCTCGTCGGATGCGCACTGGTGTTTCGTGCGGGGCGATGTCGTAAGCCTCACCGTGTCAGCGAGCCATGCGATCGGCATGGATGACGTGCCGAATGAAAAAGCAGCGCGCGACATGTGGCGCGAAACGCAAGTCGCCCTCGACATCGGTGATACGCCCTTTGCAGCCGTGCGCGTCATCCGCGAGCGCCGGGCGACGCCGGATCAGTCGCCTGCCGCCGTCGCCAAGCGTTTGAAGCCGGCGACACGCTGGCGAAATCTGACCCTCGCCGGCGATCATACCGATACCGGCGTGCCGGCGACCATTGAAGGATCGATCCGGTCGGGCGATAGAGCGGCCGCCTTGGTCCTCGAGAAAAGGAACGCCGCGTGAGCGCATTCGTCGCCGTCATTTGCGGTCTCAAGTCCGAAGCCGCCGCCATCAAAGCGAGCCTTGCCGCCGCAAAGATCGACCAAGGGAAAGCGCGCATCGGCGTTTCCGGCGCCAACGCGGCGCGCGCCGAGGACCTCGCCGAAGGCCTGATCGCCGCCGGCGCGCGCGCCGTCATCAGCGCCGGCCTGTGCGGCGCTTTGGATCCCGCGCTGGCGCCCGGCGATCTCATTATCGGCGAGCGCGTCGTTTCCGCCTCGGGCGATGTCATTCTCTCTGATCGAGCGCTGCTCGCCGCGGCGCCGAAGGGCGCGCGCCAGGTGGCGATATTCGGGTCCGACGATATTGTTGATAGCGCGGAAAGGAAGCGGGCTCTTTTCGGCCGCTACGCTTCGCAGACTGTTGATATGGAGAGCCACGGCGCAGCGCGCGCGGCAGCGCGCGCGAACATTCCCTTTATCGCCGTACGTTCAGTCGCTGACGGCGCCGCGCGCGTCCTGCCGAAAGCGGCGCTCGGGGCGGTGACGCCCTCAGGCGGAGTTAACATCGTTGGCGTGCTGATCGAATGTGTGAAGGCGCCCCAGCAATTCGAGGAAATTGCGATGCTGGGGCGAGAATCAGGAGCGGCGACCGGGACGTTACGCCGCGATTTCGGCGACGTCTTTGGCGCTTTTCTTATCGCGCTCGATCTTTGACATCTGCTCCGCGACGATCGTTTCATGGACGTTGACCGCCGGGCGCGCCTTTGAAAGGTCAATCTCCGGCGCCATCGGGCCTTCGGTCGGGATTGCGAAGATATTCTTCAACTTGAAAAGCTTGAGCGGGTTCTTCACGGCGTCCATGGCAGCAGTCGGCTCATACCCGCAATGCGCCATGCAATTCGAGCACTTCTCATATTTGCCGGTGCCGTAGCTGTCCCAATCGGTCGTCTCCATCAGCTCCTTGAACGAAGAGACATAGCCTTCGCCGAGAAGGTAGCATGGCTTCTGCCAGCCGAAGACGTTGCGCGTCGGCGAGCCCCACGGCGTGCAGGCGTATTCTTCATTGCCTGCGAGGAAATTGAGGAACAGCGTCGAATGTGAAAGATTCCATTCGCGCCCGCGTTCCTTGCCCATGCGGAACACGTCGCGAAAAAGGTTCTTCGTGCGTTCGCGCGACAGGAAATGTTGCTGATCTTCCGCGCGCTCATAGGCGTAACCCGGCGAAATCGAGATGTTGACGCCGAGGTCGGTGGCGAAGTCGAGATAGTCGGCGACCTGCTTCGCCGTCATGTTGTTGAAGATTGTTGCGTTGACGTTGACCTGGAAGCCCTTCTCCTGCGCCGCTTTGATTGCTTTCACCGCGATCTGGAACGTGCCTTTCTGATCGACGGCGCGATCATGCTCTTCCTCAAGGCCGTCAAGGTGAACCGAGAAGAACAGGAACGGCGACGGTTTGAAGAGGTCGAGCTTCTTTTCGAGCAGCAGCGCGTTGGTGCACAGCGAGACGAATTTCTTGCGCGCGACGACGCCGGCGACGATCTCGCCGATGTCCTTGTGAATGAGCGGCTCGCCGCCTGGAATCGCGACGACCGGCGCGCCGCATTCATCGACGGCCTTCAGGCACTCCTCGACTGAAAGCCGCTTGTTGAGGATCGGAGCCGGGTAATCGATCTTGCCGCAGCCGGGGCAGGCAAGATTGCAGCGGAAAAGCGGCTCAAGGAATAGAACGAGCGGATAGCGCTTGTTGCCCATCAGAGTCTGCTTCAGGACATAGGCGCCGACGCGGAACTGCTGGTGAAGCGATACGGCCATCAGACTTTACTCCGGAGAAGGTTTTCGTGACTGATTGCGATCAGGCCGGTTCGACGGCCCAAGCGTCCATCGCGTCTTTCGGCCGCGGCACGTCGGCGAGTTCGGCGGGGAGCTTGAAATGGACATTCTCCCGCACGCCGTCGAGCGTTTCGACGCTGACGCTGCGGATCGAACGGAGCTTGGCGATCGTTTCCTGCACCAGCGTTTCGGGCGCTGACGCCCCGGCCGTAATCCCGACTGTTTTGACGCTGTCGAGCCAGCCCAGATCGAGCATGCTCGCATCTTCGATGAGATAAGCGGGAAGCCCGAAATTCTCGCCGATCTCGCGCAGGCGATTGGAGTTTGAGGAGTTATGCGCGCCGACGACGAGGAGAAGGTCGATCTGCTTGCAAAGTTCGATGACCGCCGTCTGGCGATTTTGCGTCGCATAGCAGATATCGCGCGTGTCAGGCCCGATGATCGACGTGAAGCGCGCCTTTAGCGCTGCGATGACGTCTTTGGTGTCGTTCACGGACAGCGTCGTCTGCGTAACGAAGGCGACGCGCCCGGCGTCGCGGACTTTGAGCGTGGCGACTTCGTGCGGTTCGGAAATGACGTGCACGACCCCGGGAATCTGCCCGAGCGTGCCTTCGACCTCTGGGTGGCCAAGATGCCCGATCAGGACGATGTCGTATCCTTTTTCAGCATACCGGCGTCCCTCCTTGTGAACCTTTGTCACCAGCGGGCAGGTCGCATCGATGACATCGAGGTCACGGAGCTTCGCCCCGCTCTCGACCTTTTGGGATACGCCGTGCGCAGAGAAAATCGTCACCGCCCCGGTCGGCACCTCATCGACTTCCTCGACAAAGATGGCGCCTCGGTTCCGAAGGGTATCGACGACGCGCTTATTGTGGACGATCTCGTGCCGAACATATACCGGAGCGCCGTATTTCTCGAGCGCTCGCTCAACGATGTCGATCGCCCGCTCGACGCCGGCGCAAAAGCCCCGCGGCTGCGCCAGAATGACCTTCAGAGCAGCTCGAGACTCCGCCATAACCGCGCTTCCCTCCATAAACTCAAACCCCTGAGCCGCCCCCAAACAAACCTTGCCGGCGGGGCCGTACTTTCGGCCCTTATTTCACGCGATTCCGGCAGCGGCAACCAAAGCAGCGGCCGCATGGACCCTAAGAAACTCCTCTACAGGCCGATTTGCTGCAGCGCAATATCATGCTTGTCTCCCTCCTTTTCGGGATTTGCGAATGCCTGATCTCGCCGTTAGCGTCTGCGGGAGAGCAGCGGGGCCATCTATGAAGCGTCTATGGAGCAATAGCAGGGGGCGAGAGTCGCGATCCTTCTGGCCGCGGAACAGGATTGTGACGGTGCTCCGCAGTCGCTATCGCCAGCTCGACGATCTGGGTGAAGAAGACGGTCTAAGCCTTTTTGGCGTCAACGAGGGCGAAGTCCGGTTTGTGGTCGCCCTGATTCTGGTCGAGGGCGCGAAAGATAAGGTCGCCGAAGTCGGGTTTCTCGCGCGCTTTTCAGGATTCGCGCTAAGCAACGCGCAACTCGATTCGCTCAATCGTAATCTCCATATTAGCGTCGCCACATTTCACAATGACGGCGATCTATATGTGATCGGCGGCGTGTCGGCGGCGGGCGAATTTAGCGACGGTTCTTTTTCGCTGATCCTTGAAGCGTGGAAACGAGACCTGCTCGTCACTCTGCACGGAATTTCGTCGGCGTCATTCGTCGACGCTTTTCCCGCCGCGCGCTCGGCGGCGGCGCTTCAGTTCGCAACCAACAAGGTCGGCCCCTCGCCCGCGGCGCTGTTCCAGTCCTTCGCCGGTCCAGACAGGCATCGCCTGTGTCCGTCCTGCGGCGGCCGCGGGCGCACGGGTTTCATCGCCAGAACCTGCAGCCCGTGCGACGGCAGCGGATTCCAACGGCGAACTTCGGTTGAGCATTAAGTCGCTGGGCGCTATGGAGCGCCGCCGCAACGAAACCAGATTACATGAACGGTTTTGACGTCCTTATCAAAGAGACCGCAAGCCTCGTCGAGGCGGAACTCGATAGCATGCTGCCCCGGCGCAGCGGTCCCCTTGGACGCTTGGTTGATGCCATGCGTCATGGAGCGCTCGACGGCGGCAAACGGCTGCGGCCGTTTCTTGCGGTCGCGAGCGCCGACATGTTCGAAGCCCCGCGCGAACGCTCGCTGCGCGTCGGCTGCGCGGTCGAAATGATCCATTGCTACAGCCTCATCCACGACGATCTTCCGGCCATGGACGACAGCGACCTCCGCCGCGGGCGGCCCTCTGTTCATCGGGCCTATGACGACGCAACTGCTATCCTCGCGGGCGACGCGCTGTTGACGCAGGCGTTCGAAGTGCTCGCCCTTCCTGCAACCCATCCGGACGGCGACGTCCGGAGCCGCCTTGCGCTTGAACTTGCGCGCGCCTCAGGACGGGAAGGAATGGTCGGCGGTCAGATGATCGACATCTACGCAGAGCAGAAGACGTTCGACCTCGCTGGTATAGAGGAGCTGCAGCGACTGAAGACCGGCGCGATCATCCGCTTTTCCGCCATGGCGGGCGGCATGGTCGGCGGGGCAAACGAAAGCGAGATCGACTCGCTCCGTCTCTATGCGGAAGATCTCGGCCTCGCATTCCAGATCGTCGATGACCTCCTCGACGCCTTTGGCGACGCCGAGGCGCTCGGCAAGCCCGTCGGCCAGGACGCCGACATGGACAAGGCGACCTTCGTCAAGCTGCTGGGCGCAGAGGGGGCGCGCGACAAGGCGCGCGCCCTTGTCGAACGTGCGAAATCCCGTCTCGACCGCTTCGGCGGACGCGCCATG
>CAZNXR010000098.1:0-7404 GCA_964576815.1 uncultured Caulobacterales bacterium
CCGCTATGGCCGCCTTCGGACCTGCAGGGATTGTGATTTTCGCCTTTATCGGCTCGCTCGGAACGCTGACCGCGCTCTATGGTCTTGAGCACCTCTTCAAGCGCCGGTCGAACCTTCGCCGTTGACCGGCGGGCCGTTAACCCGCGGCTTGGGCCGTTAACCTTAAGTCCATAAGTTTAAACAGAAATTTGACATTTCAGTTCTGTAATGCGGGCGTCGTCTGGAAAGGACGCGCCTGATGTTGATGACCCCGGTCGCCGTTTCCCTGTTCGCCTTCCTCGCCCTTATCGGGGGGACGGTGCTGTTCTTTTTCCTTGAACGGCAGCTTGCGGCCGCCGAGGCGGCGCGCGGCGAATCCTGAGGGCGCTTCCCGCATTCACCGAATAGTTCCGCTTCGGTTGTCTAGTCGCGTCTCCTGATGGGAGACGACGATGCGGATCGCTGCGACAGCGCCGATTGACGACGCCAGCGGCGCGCAGTCGGGCGGGCTCACCCTTCATGATCTCTATACGCTCGTCGCGGTTTTCTTCGGCGCCTTCTTCATCGTGCTGACGCCGCCCTTCGGCGTCGGCGACGAGACGACCCATGTCGAGCGCGCCTATGAGGTTGCAAGCGGCGCCTTTCTCGGCGGCGAAGGACTGCCCGCCGGCCTGCAGCAATTCCTCGGCGACGCCTTTCAGCGCGTCAAGAGCGGCGAACCGGTGCGCGCCGCAGACTACGAGCGCTGGGCGGCGATCCCGCTCGAGGCCTCGCGGATCGAACCCTATCCCGATCCCTTGCGCGCGATCATGCGCCTTCAATATCCGGGGAATTATGCCCATCTCGCCCCGGCGATGGGCGCAGGCCTCGCGCTCGGCGCGCCGCCGCTCGCGATCCTTTACCTCTTGCGCACGGTCGCGCTCATCGCCGGCGTTCTCCTGGTGCGCCAGGCGATCAAGATCGCGCCCGTCGCCTTTCAGCCGCCGATGGCGTTCATCGCGCTGTTGCCGACGACCCTCGTCTTCTTCAGCGGCGTCAACAACGAATCCGTGCTGATCGGTCTTGGCTTCCTGTGGTTCGCCTATGTCGCGAGCCTCGCAGCGCATCCCGGCGAGCGCCTGACGCGCGCGGAGATCGCGGGGCTCATCGCGCTCAGCTTCATCCTCGGCCAGTTCAAGAGCGGCTATTTCCTGCTGCCGGCGCTGGCGCTGATCCTGCCCGCCGGAAAATTCTCCTCACCCGCGCAGCGGATATTCATCCTTCTGCTGACGATCGCGCCCGGCGCCGTCGTCAGCTTCCTGTGGATGGCGACCGCCAAGTCGGCGATGCTCGGCGACGTCGCCTATTCGACCCTGCCGGGAAACCGCGTCGCGCCGGATGAGCAGATCGCATTCGTCCTGGCCGATCCGTTGCGCTACGCCATGATCGTGTTCCGCACCTTCTTCCTCTCGCCGGAGGGCGGCGAGGCGGCGAGGAGCCTTGGCGGCGTCGCCGGCTGGACGAATATCGGCCTTCCCGCGCCGATCTATGCGCTGCTGCTCGTCGCCGGCATTGCGCTATGGGCGAGCGGAGAAAAGCCGCCCGCGCCGATCCGCACGCCCTTCGCGCTCCTCGTGCAGGCGGGGGTTTTCGGCGGCGTCACGCTCCTCATCCTCACCATGATGTATGCCGGCTGGACCGGCGTCGGCGCGAGCGTGATCGACGGCTTTCAGGGGCGCTACTGGCTGCCGCTGCTGCCGCTCATCCTCGCGCTTGCCCCGCTACGCCTCTCGCTGCTCTCAGCGGAACGCGCGCGGGTCGGCCTTGCCTTCGGCGCGCCGATCGTCGGCCTCGTGGCTATGGCCGCTGCGGTTTTCAGGCACTATTACTCATAACGTCCGCATAGCGCGACGCGTCGAAGCCGTGCGCCTCGCGCATGGCGCCGATCGCCCGCAATTTCTCGTCCAGAATCGACCAATCGTCGCGCTCGGCGATCGCCGACCAGATCGCTTCGACCTCGTCGATCAGCATCGTGCACGGCGCGCCGTCGAAATAGGGGTGGGCGAGGCGCGAAGGATTGTCCGGCGCAAGGCTTTCGATCTTGCTGCGCAGCGGCGCGAAGGCGGCGTCCGAGTAAAGAGCGGCGCCGGGCGAGGCGAGCGCGCGCGGCGTTGATGCGGCCCCGCCGAACCAGTCGAAGAAGACGCGTTCGAACGGGATCTTCGTCGCCTCCATCCACTGGAGGAGCGTGACGATGAAGTCGAAATCGCCCTCGCCCGCCGGCGTCAGCCCGAGCCGCGCGAAGAACGCCTCGACGATCGCGTGTTCGAACGACTTCGTGAACGTCTGAAGCGCGCTGTTGAGCGCTTCCGTCTCCGCAACGCGCGTCAGCGCGCCGCCGAGGCGCGTCAGGTTCCACAAGGCGGCGTCGGGCTGGCGCCCATAGGCGTAGAGCCCTGACTGGTCGAAATAGGCGGCCGTGAAGGAAAGGTCCGTATAGGGAAGGAACCGCCAGGGGCCGTAGTCGAAGCTCTCCCCCGTCACCGTCATATTATCGGTGTTGAGCACGCCGTGAACAAAGCCCGCCGCCATCCACTGCGCGGCGAGGCGCGCGGTGCGGGCGACGACGCGGGCGAACCAGCGCGCCGGCAGGTTCTCCGCGCCGGCGAGATCGGGCTCGAACGCCGCCGCGCAATAGTCGATGAGCCGCGCCGTCGCGTCGGCGTTTTCTTCGAACGCCAGCCGTTGGAACGTGCCGAAGCGCACATGGCCGTGACCGAGCCGCACGAGAACCGCCGACCGCGCCGGCGAGGGCTCGTCGTTGCGGTGAAGGCTTTCGCCGGTCTCAATGAGGCTGAACGTCTTCGAGGTGTAGACGCCGAGCGCTTCGAGGATTTCCGTCGCGAGAATCTCGCGCACCCCGCCCTTAAGCGTCAGGCGCCCGTCCGCGGTGCGCGAATAGGGCGTCTTGCCCGAGCCCTTCGTGCCGAGATCGAGAAGGCGCCCCTGCCCGTCGCGCAGCTGGGCGAAGAGAAAGCCGCGGCCGTCGCCGAGGTCGGGGTTGTAAGCGCGGAACTGGTGGCCGTGGTAGCGCAGCGCGAGAGGCGTCGGGATATTGTCCGGGAGCGGATGAAACCGCGCGAAATGGCGGGTCCATTCCTCATCGGAAAGATGCGCGAGCCCGACCGCGTTCGCCCACCGGTCATTGCGATAGCGCAGGATGGCGCGCGGAAATTCGGCCGGCGCGACCGGGTCATAGAAAGGCGCCCCGCCAAGGGAGAGATAGGCGGGATCGGGGCGATAGGGCGAAGGGGCGATTTTCATCTAATCTCGCGTCGTTCGGCGCGTCCTATTCGCACTATCGCGCCATGCGTCGGCCGAATCCGCTAAATCCGACTTGCTCTCGTTGCTGTTTTCGCGCA
Source organism: uncultured Caulobacterales bacterium (assembly GCA_964576815.1). Taxonomy (GTDB): domain Bacteria; phylum Pseudomonadota; class Alphaproteobacteria; order Caulobacterales; family Parvularculaceae; genus Amphiplicatus. The sequence goes on from CAZNXR010000098.1 coordinate 3,381, forward strand.
TGCGAATAGGCGAATCGAGTCCCGGAAGGCAATGCCCAAAGACCTGAACGCCGCGCGCGCGCGCGACCCCGCCCTGCCGACGCGCGCCGACGTCCTCGCGGCGGCGGATCGCATCAAGGGGCGCGTCGTCCGCACGCCGCTGATCCGGGCGGAGAAGCTTTCGGCGCTGACCGGGGCCGACATCTATCTGAAACTCGAAAGCCTCCAGTTCACGGGCGCCTTCAAGGAACGCGGCGCGCTCAACAAGCTCTTGACCTTGAGCCCCGCCGACCGTGCGCGCGGCGTCATCGCGGCGTCCGCCGGCAATCATGCGCAAGGGCTCGCGCGCCATGCTGGGCAGCTCGGCGTCCGCGCGACGATCGTCATGCCGACGACGACGCCTGACGTCAAAGTCCGCCAGACGCGCGCCTTCGACGCCGAGGTCATCCTCGCCGGCGCAAGCTTCGAGGACGCGCACGCGACCGCGTTGTCCGTCGCTGCGGCGAAGGGGTTCGTTTTCGTGCATCCTTTCGACGACGCCGACATCATCGCCGGCCAGGGCACGCTTGCGCTTGAAATGCTCGACGACGGCCCCCGGTTCGATGCGATGATCGCGCCGATCGGCGGCGGCGGGCTCATCGCCGGCATGGCGCTCGCGCTTCAAGGAACGGGCGTCGATCTTGTCGGCGTCGAGGCCGAGCTGTTCCCGTCGATGAAGAACGCGCTCGACGGCGGAGAAAGGCCCGTCGGCGGAAACACGCTCGCCGAGGGCGTCGCCGTCAAAGAGGCGGGGCGCCTGACGCGCGCGATCGTTCGCGAACACGTCAGCGAGATCGCGCTCGTCGACGAGCGCCTTCTTGAACGCTCCCTCAGTGTACTGATGAACGAGCAGAAGCTTCTCGTCGAGGGTGCGGGCGCCGCGGGCCTCGCTGCGATCCTCAAGGATCCCGCGCGGTTCGCGGGCAAGACCGTCGGCCTCGTCCTGTGCGGCGGGAATATCGACGTGCGTCTGCTGTCGATGATCCTGATGCGCGATCTTGCGCGGTCGGGGCGCCTCGCGCGCCTTCGCGTCGAACTTCTCGACATGCCGGGGCAACTCGTCCGCGTCGCGACGATTATCGCGGAGGGCGGCGGCAACGTCATCGACGTCGGCCACCACCGCACCTATTCCGACCTGCCGGCGAAGATGACCTGCATGGACGTGACGATCGACACGCAGGGCCAGGATCACCTCAACCGCATCCTCGCAAATCTGCGCGCGGCAGGCTATCAGGTCGAGATCGCCGCATACTGATTATAGAGCGTAGTTGCGATGATCGGCGACCGCGCTTTTACGCCTTCCGCCACGGTCCCCTGATCGCGAAGGTGACGCCGGGCGTTTGGATGTTGACGAACATGACCTCGCCGTCCGGCGAGAAACAGGCGCCGCAGAATTCCGACTTCGTGTTGCCGGCGATCGTGTAGAACGCGCCCTCGGGCGTCACGCCGCGGAGATATTGCGCCTCGTAATCATAGCCGTCCTCGCACAGGATGACGTCGCCCCACGGCGCCACCGCCACGTTGTCGCAGTTCTTGAGGATGTTCGCGTCGTCGGTTTCGACGAAGAGGTCGAGCGTTCCGGGTTCGCCAATTTCGCCGCCTGTTCCCTCCTTCGCGCTCGGACGATAGCGGAAGACCTGGCCGAGCCGGATCGGCCCGCCCGATGTGCAGGAGATGTAAATTTCCGTTCGTCCGTCTGCGGAGGTTCCGACCGCGAGCCCCTCCCCGCGCGCAAAGCGCAAGGCCCCTTTCGCATGGCCGCGATCTTTGAGATCGCCGTTCGGGGACTCGACCTCGTCCATGTCGATCCAGACCGCCGCAGCGGGCGCGCCGGGCGCGATCGTCGGGCCGGCGCCCGGAAAATTCACATTGCCGTCATTCGGCCAGTTGCGGAAATCGCGGTCGCGATCGTCCTTCAGCGCCAGCGCCTGCAAGCGCCCGCCGCGTGCGAGCTTGCCTTTCCGATTCGGCAAGAACCGATAGAAGAGCCCGTCATGCCGGTCTTCCGTGAGGTAGACGACGCCGGTCTTCGGATCGACCGCCGCGGCCTCGTGGACGAAGCGGCCCATCGCTTTCAGCGGCACGGGATCGACGAGGCCCCTGGCGCGCGCCGGCACTTCGAAAATCCAGCCGTGATCCCTCGTGACATGCGCGCCGGCCTTTTCCAGCGTCTCTTCGCAGGTGAGCCAGGAGCCCCAGGGCGTCGGCCCGCCCGCGCAGTTCGCCGTGGTTCCGGCAAGGCTCAAATGGTCACGGACGATCTTTTTCGCCTTGAGGTCGTAGATGAGCGTCGTCGTGCCGCCGAATTTCGGCCGGCCGTCGGGCGTAAAGTCAAAAACCTTATCTTTGGGAAGCCGCGCCGCGAGCGCCAGGTCCGGCCCGTAGGCGCTGCGCTCGTAAAGGTCGGGCCAGATCTCGTGATTGCGCACCAGCGCGACCTGGTCCGGCTTGCCGCGCACCTTGAACGCCGCCATGCCGTCAAAGGCGCCGGGCGTCAGGAAGCCGTCCGCCATCGGAACGCCTTCGCGCGAGACGATGTCATAGGAAAACCCCGCCGGCAGATCGAGAAGCCCGGCGGGATCTGGAACGAGCGCGCCGTGCGCATCGACGACCGGCATCGCCAACGCGCCTTTCAGGCCGAGCGCACGAAGCCCTGCAAAGCCGACGGCGGCGGCGGAAGCGCCAAGCAGGATGGAACGACGGGTCAACGACATTGATCGGCCTCTGGAGTGTTTTCGGTAAAGCTACATGCGCCACGGCGCTGCGGGTATCAATCGGCGGCGGCGTTCAGTCGCCCCCGCCATCACCGCCGCAGTCGCCGGCGGCGCCCGTGTCCGAAGGCGCGTAATAGCCTCCGCCGTCGCCGCCGCCCTTTGTCCGCGGCGACGAAGGGCGCGCGCGGCGCGAAAGAATTAAAAGCATGACCGCGCCGGCGAGGATCGCAACGGCCGTCCGGACAGGATGTTCGTAGAGAGCGTCCATCGAAGCCTCCTTTTCCGCGAAAACCGTTATCGGTCCTTAATGTTTCAGTTTCATGACCGTGGAAAAAGGTTTTGCGGTTGAATCATCCTCGCGGACGCTTATTTTGAAAGGGTGCTCAGCCGGGGGTCGTCAATGCCTTTTCGTTCGCTCGCCAGGCGGCGGCTGCGCATCGCAGCGATGACGCTGATCGCCAGCGTTCTCGCCCTTTCCAGCGTTCTCGCCCTTTTCAGCGCTGTCGCGCAGGAGCCCGAACCCGCAAGGTCCGGCGTCGTTCTCAAGCTTGACGGACCGGTCACGCCGGCGAACGCCCAATATGTCGCCCGCGAGATCAGCGCGGCGAATGCGGGCGGCAAGGAACTGGTCCTCATCGAGATCGACACGCCGGGCGGGCTGGTCGATTCCATGAAGACGATCATCAAGGCGATGCTCGCCTCCGAGACGCCGGTCGTCACTTTCGTGGCGCCGCAGGGCGCCCGCTCGGCCTCGGCCGGGCTCTATATCATGTATGCGGCGAACGTCTCGGCGATGGCGCCCGGCACCAATACCGGGGCGGCGACGCCCGTCGAAGTCGGCGGCGCTCCCTCGGATGAAAACCCCTTTGAGGAAAACAAGCCGCAATCCGAAGAAAAATCGGATGGCGCGCCGGCGGAAGGCGGCGAAAGCGGACCCGCCGTCAATCCGCAGACGGACGAACCCGGCGCAAAGGCGCCGCCGCTCGCCAATAATGACGCCCTGCGCGCGAAGGTCATCAATGACAGCGTCGCCTATATCCGCTCGCTGGCGGAACTCCGCGGGCGCAACGCCGACTGGGCGGAGAAGGCCGTGCGCGAAGCGGCGTCGGTGACAAGCGGGGAAGCGCTCGACCTCGGCGTCATCGACCTTGTGGCGGAGGATCGCGACGACCTGCTTGCGAAACTTGACGGTCGCATCGTCAAGACGCCGAAGGGCGAGCGAGCGCTGCAGACGAAGAACCTGAAGCTTGAGGAAATCGAGCCGACCTTCATCGAGCGCATTCTCGGCTTCA
>CAZNXR010000099.1:0-7381 GCA_964576815.1 uncultured Caulobacterales bacterium
GCATGCTGCGCAGGGTTCGCCCGCGCGGTCATAGGCGTTGAATCGATGCTGGAAATAGCCAAGCGCCCCGTCCGAGGCGGCGAAGTCGCGCAAGGTCGCCCCGCCCGCCTCTATGGCTTCCGACAAAACCTCGCGAACGGCGAGCCTCAGCCGCGTCGCCCGCTTGCCCGCCACGCTCGCCGCCTCCCGTCGCGGGGAAATACGCGCCCGCCACAGCGCCTCGCAGGCGTAGATATTGCCGACGCCGGCGACGACGCCCTGGTCCAGAAGGGCGGCCTTGATCGGGGTGCGCCGCCCAGTGAGGGCCGCGTTGAAGGCTGCGTCAGTAAACTCGTCCGACAAGGGTTCCGGGCCCATGCCGGCGAAATGCGCGCAGGCCGCAAGCGCCGACGTGGGAGCAAGATCCATGAACCCAAACCGGCGGGCGTCGTTGTAGGTTGCGCGGATCATTCCAGTGTCGGTTTCGAGTTCGAAGATGACATGGTCGTGCCGCGGGTCGGGCGGGGCGGCGAAATAAAATTCGGCCAGACGCGCGCCGCGCGCCGCTGTGCTGTCGACAGTGAAGCGGCCTGTCATGCCCAGATGCATGATGAGGGTCTCGCCTGATGTAAGAGCGGCGAGAAGGTACTTCCCGCGCCGGCCCATCGTGGCGACGGTCGCGCCCTCAATGCGTCGGACGAATGCCTCAGGAAACGGAAATCTCAGATCCGCCCGGCGGGTCTCGACGCGCCGCACCCGCGCGCCTTCGAACACAGGCGCAAGGCCCCGCCGGACCGTTTCCACCTCAGGCAATTCGGGCACGCGGCGCTCCCACTGACATCACGATTGTCGCGCAGCACTGGCGCAGCGAACGCTCGCCCGGTACCTTGAAAAGCGATTGAAGGGAATGAGGCGCCGAGGCGGGCGAGGGCATCAAGGGCATCGGGAGACGGGCGTTTTGGGGGAGGAGCGGTACTGGGCGTTCATCAGCTACAGTCATCATGACGCGCGAGCGGCCGCCTGGCTGCAGCGCGCCATCGAGACCTATCGCCCGCCTTCGCGCCTCGGCGCGCCGGGCGGGGCGCCCGTTCCCCGCCGCCTGACGCCGATCTTCCGCGACCGGGAAGACCTGCCCGCAGCCGGCAATCTGAGCGACGCCATCCGCGCCGCGCTCGACGACAGCCGGTTTCTGATCGTTGTCTGCTCGCCGAAAGCCGCCGCCTCGCGCTGGGTCGACGAGGAAATCCGGCATTTCAAACGCCGCCACGGCGACCACCGCGTTCTGGCGCTGATCGTCGACGGGATCCCTTTCGCCAGCGACGACCCGGCGCGGGCCGATGGGGAATGCTTTCCGCCGGCGCTGCGCGCAGCGGTCGACGCGAATGGCGCGCTTACCGCGCAGCGCGTTGAACCGCTGGCGGCGGACCTGCGCCCGTCGGCCGACGGGCGGCGCCTCGCCCGGCTGAAGATCGTCGCCGGCATGCTGGGCGTGCGCCTCGATGCGCTGATCCAGCGGGACGCGGCGCGCCGCGCCGGGCGCCAGCGGATGGCCGTCGGCGCTTCGTTCGCGCTCGTCGGCGTTCTCGGCGCCTTCGCCTGGCGGGCCGAGCTCGCCCGCCGCGACGCGGACCTCCAGCGCAACGAGGCCGAGAACCTGATCGAGTTCATGCTGACGGATCTGCGAGACCGGCTAGAGCCGGTCGGCCGCCTCGACGTGCTGGAGGCGGTCGGCGCGCGCGCGCTCGACTATTACGGCCGCCAGGAGCCGCGCGCGCTCGACGCCGACTCGCTGAACCGCCGCGCCGACGCGTTGATGCTGCTCGGCAATATCGACCAGCGCCGGGGCGATCTCGCCGCCGCGGAGGCGTCCTTCGCCGCCGCGCTTGCGACGACGGCGGAGCAATTGCGCCGCGAGCCCGACAATCCGCAGCGCATTTTTGACCATGCGCAGGCCGTCTTTTATGTCGGCGACGTGGCGCGCGACAAAGGCGATCTGGAGACCACCGAAGCGCGAATGCGCGACTATTACGAATTGGCGCAGCGCCTCGTCGCCATCGACCCGGCGAAGCCCGAATGGCGGCTCGAACTCGCTTATGGAAACGCCAATCTCGGAGCGCTGAAGCAGGACGCCGGGGCCTATGACGAGGCGGCCGAATACTTCGCCGCCTCGGCCGCGGCCCGGCGAAGCTTGAGCGAGGCTGACCCCGCCGACGCCGGTCTTGCAAAGGCTTATGCCTCTGCGCTGTCCTGGCAGGCGCTTGCGGATCTCTCGCGCGGGGCGTTTGCAGAGGCGATCGCGGCCCTCAACGAACAGATCGCGATTTATGACCGCCTTCTTGTTGAAAGCCCTGACGACTATTCGGTCTTTCGCGACCTGGTGACGGCGCAGCGACGGCTCGGCGAAGCTTATCTCTGCGTCGGCGATATTCCATCCGCCGCGATCGTGATCGCCGCAGGCCGGCGCATCGTCGATCAACTCCTTGTGCGGGACGCTTCGGTGCTCGAATGGCGCAGCTTCGCGCGGTTCGCGTTGACGCAAGAGGCGCTTCTCCTGCGGCTGGCAGACGACAAAGACGCAGCTGACGCGGCGCTCGCGCAGGCGATCAGCTATGTCGCAATCGAAGAAAGCCTCGAACCCCCCAGCCGTATCGCGCGCAGTTCGCTTGCCGACGCGCTGGCCGAGCGGCTGCGTTACATGGGGCCGGAAGACTCTGAGGCGCGCGAAATCGCGGCGGAGCTTGAGGCGCTGCTGACCGTCGCAATCGATGAGGCAACAGCGCAGGACGCGAGGCGCGACGCGCCGCGGATCGCGGACTGGGCGCTGGCGCTGGCGCTGCACGCCAGCGGGCGCGGCGACCGGCAGGCCGCCCTCGCCTATGCGCAACGAGGCGTCGCCGCGCTTACCGCCCGGGCCGGCGGCCTTTCTGTCATGCAGCGGGTCACCCTTGCCGAGTTGCGCCTCGAGCGCTGCGAGATCGAGGCGGCGCAGGCGATCGTCGCCGAACTGGAGGCGCTTGGCCTGCGCCATCCGAGTTTTATCGAGCTCAAACAAAAAATTGAAAATCATAAAAATAAAGCTGCGTGCTTGCCTCCTGAACAATAAAGATGACATGATGCTCTCCATGGAGACATGTGGGGAGAACATATGGTTGACTCCAATAGACCGACTAGACCGACGATAGACGCAAACATTCGCGTGTCGATCAAGGAATCTGATCAGACCAAGACCGGCAAGAAATCCTACGAATTCGCCTATGCCGGCGATTTCGTGGATAAAGTCGGCAATATCGACCTGACGGTCGACGGCGCCCGAAAAAGGGCGGTCAGGGTCAGGTTCGAATTTGATCCGAGCGGAGCGCCCGGCGCAAAATTCCTTACCCCGGGCGATAACGCGTTCTGGATCGCGGCGCACGATGAGCTTGGCGCTGACCGATGCCCGAAGGGGCCCTATAAAGGTAATCAGTTCGTTGGCATCTCGACGCAGGGCAGCGGAAACTCTTTGAGCTTCACCGACAAGAACGACGACGGCAAGGTCTATCGGTACGCCCTGCGCTTCAATATCGGCGGCGACACGGTCATCGACGATCCGGAGGTGCGGAACGGGTCTGATCATCCCTAGCGCTGACGATCGGGCGGCCATTGAGGTTGCAAGCAGCCGCTGAGTCCGCGTTAGTCCGCGCCTTTCGCGCGAGCGCCGCAACGCCCGCTCGCGCATTTGGGCGCGGGGCGATCCACTATGGACACAATGGATCGAATGGATCGATGTCTTTTGCTTTTGCAACGGCCTTACTCCGACTTCGGAGGAGAAGCATGCGACCGCTGCACAGGGTGGGGGATAACTTTTTTCTTATGCTGACGAATTTGTGATCGGCCGGCCTCAAACAAGCCTCGCCCACCCCGGCGCGCCGCCCTCTTCACCCTGAGGGCCGCGAAGCGACGTCGCGAAGGGCCTCCCCGATGTCATCCCGGCCGAAGCGCCAGCGCAGAGCCGGGATCTCACCTTTCATGCCGAGCCCTTCGAGATCCCGGATCGCCTGCCGGCGTCCGGGATGACAGAAGTGGAGTTGTCCTGAGGCTACCCCCTTACCTTTGCGAGTCGGAAGAGCCGCCTGCCGGCGGCTCCTCAGGGCGAAGCCTCTTGTCTTTAAATCAGCATCGCCCGTTGATCGATTCTCCGGCGGTCGCGCCGCGAAAAAAACCGGATTCCGCTTTTGGCGCGGCGCCCTAAAAATTCGCCCGAATGGCCGCCGTTACCGCGCGCGGCGCGCCGGGCGTAATGTTGTTATCGTTGTGCGCCGTCGGGAAATAAAGATCGTTCAGGATATTCTCCACGTTCACCTGCACGTCGATCGCATCAGTCAGCCGATAGTTTACGGCGGCGTCAACGCGGGTGAAATCGGGCAGGACAACAGCGTTGCTGATCGTTGCAAAGCGATCCGACTGATGAATGACGCCTGCGCCCAGCCTCCAGCGCGGCAGAAGCTGATAGGTGCTCCACAGCGAGAATGAGTGGCGGGGAACGAGGGCCAGATCGCGTCCGGCCGGCGCGGCGGCGGTCGTCTGCGTGATCTCCGCGTCCTGGAAGGCGTAGCCGGCAAAGACTTCCCATCGGTCGCTGAGCGAGCCCGCAAGACTGAGCTCGACGCCCCGGCTGCGCTGAGCGCCTGTCAGCACCGTGAGCAATGTGTCGGGATCGACGGCGCGGGTGTTGTCGCGGTCGAGACGGTAGATCGCCGCTGACGCCTCTAGCCTGCTGTTCGGGTTCCATTTCGCGCCGACTTCGAGATTTTCAAATTGCTCCGGCTCGAGGGCGGCGAACGTCGCCGTCAGATTGTTGAACTGGTCGCCCGACTGCGGCAGGAACGACTTCGAATAGCTGAAATAGATCGAGGCGTTCTCTGCCGGCTTGAACACGACGCCGCCGCGCGGCGAGACGACTTCATCCGTACGCGAAAAATCTGCGGCGCCGGGGCGACGATCGTCAAACTCCAGATCGAAGCGGTCAAAGCGAACGCCGCCGATCAGTTGCAGCCAGTCTGTGACGTCAATCTGGTCCTGGAAATAGACGCCGACCACGGTCAGATCGACCAGATTGTCGTTCTGCACGCCGGCAAACGGCGCGGGCGCAAAAGTGGTCGGATTTGAAATATTGACGACGCCCGCCGCGTTGTTTGGCGTACGGAAATTCTCGGTTCGCTGGTATCCCGCCTCGACGCCGAACAGCAGCGTGTGCTGGATAGAGCCAGTCGCAACCTCCCAGATGAGATCGGACTGATTGAACAGGTTCTGGCGCTGTTGCGACGAGATGTATGACTGTAGCGAGACATCGCCCGTCGCCGGATTGACGGCGCTCGACGCAAAGACATTCGAATAGCCCTTGTCGTTCGACGCGAAGGAAATGTTGTTGCGGAACGTCAGCGACGGCGTGAACTGGTGCTCAAGGGTTACGACTACCGCATGGCGGTCGAACTCCGAAACGCTCTCATCCGGATTGCCGAAGAAGGCGCTGCGGTCGCCATCGAAAGGGCGTCCATTAAGAGACGGCACGCCGCGATCGACCGTGCGCTCGTCGCTGAAATATTCATATGACGCCCGCAGCGTCGTCGCTTCGCCGAACTTGATCGCGCCGGTCGGATTAAGCCCGAAAAGCTCCTTGCCAACGAAATCGCGATAGCTGTCCGCGTTCTCGTAGAACGCATTGAGGCGGACCGCTACGTCCTCCGTGACGGCCTCGCCCACATCGACGCCGACGCGCCCGAAGCCGAACTGGCCGCCCTGAAGCTCAAGGCCGCGAATTTGCTCGAACGCAGCCTTGCGGGTGACGCGGTTGATCAGGCCGCCGCCGGCCCCGCGGCCAAAGATCATGGCGTTCGGCCCTTTCAGGAACTCGATCCGCTCGATGTTGTAGAGATCGCGGAAATATTCGGCGTCATCGCGCACGCCGTCGATGAAAAGGTCCGCCGTCGATTGATTGCCGCGAAACACCGGCGCGTCGCGATGCCCCTCGCCCTGGCCGAAGCCGACGCCCGGCACATATCGCGACACGTCCGCCAGCGTGCGCAGAGACTGGTCGTTGATGAAATCGCGGGTGACGACCGAGATCGCTTGCGGAATGTCGACGAGCGGAGTGTTGGTTTTCGTCGCGGTCGTCGTCTCAGCGTTGGTGTATTCCGACCGTTGACCGGTGACGATGATGCGGTCGTCGACATAAGCGAACCGCTCTTCCACACTCTCGTTGGAGCCTGCCTCATCCGACGCCGCTGACGCAGCGTTCGCGAAGGAGATCGTCGTCAGCGCCGCCACCCCGGCGCCCGCGATCAGCCTGCGGCGAATGCCCGAATCCACGCGGCCTTGATTGCCCTGCCCGTCAGGCGTTTTGCCTGACGCACCCGCCGCTGCCTGTTTCCCGCCCGTCATCTGTCTTACGCTCCCGTGGCTGCACCGCAATCTAATTTGCGAATGGTTCTCATTTACAGACCCGATATCAGCGCGGTCGGTGCGATGCAAATGATTTTTAATAGCGCAGAATGTCACACGCCGCGTGCGCCCGGCCGAAGTCGGGCCTAAGGTCCGCGCGCATCGCGCGAAAAGGAGTCCTGCCTGTGACCCATTCCCTGAAGCGAAAGTTCGAAAGCATCCTGGGAACCGTGGGCGACACGCCCGTCGTCCGCATCAACCGCCTCGCGCCCGCCCATGTCAGCCTTTACGTCAAGGTCGAGGCGTTCAATCCGCTCGGCTCAGTGAAAGACCGTCTGGCGCTCGGCGTCATCGAGGCGGCTGAGAAGTCCGGCGCGCTGAAGCCGGGCCAAACCGTGGTCGAGGCGACGAGCGGCAATACCGGCATTGGCCTTGCCATGGTGTGCGCGGCCAAGGGCTATCCGCTCGTCATCACGATGGCCGAACCCTTCAGCGTCGAGCGGCGGCGCCTGATGCGATTCCTTGGTGCGAAGGTGATCGTCACGCCGGCCGCTGCGCGCGGGTCAGGGATGGTCGAGAAGGCCCGCGAGCTCGCCGAGGCGCACGGATGGTTTCAGACGCGCCAGTTCGAGAACCCCGCCAATCCCGCCATCCACGAGACGACGACGGCGCGCGAGATCGTCCGCGATTTTGAAGGCGAGCGCCTCAATTACTGGGTGACGGGCTATGGCACCGGCGGCACGTTGAGCGGCGTCTCGCGCGTCTTGCGGCGCGAGCGCCCTGATGTGAAGATCATCGTCAGTGAACCAATCGAAGCGCCGTTGCTTCAGGATGGGCGCCGCCAGACGCGACGCGCGGACGGCGCGGGCGATGGCAGCCACCCGGCTTGGAAACCTCACCCCATTCAAGGCTGGACGCCCGACTTCATTCCTCTGATTACGGAGGAAGCAGTCGACCGGAGCGCCATCGACCGCGTCATGAGCGT
>CAZNXR010000100.1:0-7353 GCA_964576815.1 uncultured Caulobacterales bacterium
TCGAGCACAAGCTCTCCAGACCTGATGTTGAGTGCGGCGAGCAGTTTCGAAAAATCGCGGGCCGTCGGCAAGGCCCGTCCGTCCGCATAGACAACTTCCCGATCGACATAAGCGAGCGCCCCGAGCTCGGCCGGCAGGAACATCTCTCGCGGAATGGTTTCGAACGCCCGCTGAATGCGAATGTCGGTGACGTCGTTGGGGCGAACTTGGCTGTCCACCATGTGCTTGCGCGCGGCCTCGAAATCCATCGTCGTTACGCCTGTAGATGCGAGCAGGCGATTAACCCCAGCCGACCCTTGGAGCAACCGCCGCAAGAAGGCTTTTGACGCCCCGAAGGCCCCGCGCTAAAGGACCAGGCCCCGGCCCGGCCGGGGGGACGACGTTGAGGCCACGTGGCGGAGTGGTGACGCAGAGGTCTGCAAAACCTCGTACCCCGGTTCAATTCCGGGCGTGGCCTCCATCTCCCTTTTTGCAACATTGCAACAAAATGTGCCCTGACGGCGCCAGTCGGGGTCCAAAACCGCGTTTCCGGCGTAAACTTTCCGGAAATCGTTAACTGTGCCGATATAAGACGCTGCGATGACCCGGAATGAGGCCCGACCGGCTCGTCGCAAGCTTGCGCCGCTCCATCGCTTCGACGTTGAGCGTGGCGCCGGAAAGCGGTTGAAGCGCCGTTGAACAGCCGCGGGACCATGAGAGTCCTGGAGAAGATTAGATGTTGAGAACCGGCGTATCGCTTGTCGCCCTCATTGCCGCCGGATGCGCAAGCGTCGATAAGGAGCTGCTCGACGCGCAGCTTCCCAATCCGCCGGCGCAATGGGCGGCCGCGGACGATGTCGCGGACCCGCCGGTCGGCGATTGGCTGGCCCCGTTTCAGGACCAATCGCTTTACGCGCTCGTCAACGAAGCGATGGATCACAACAACGACCTGCGCGCGGCCGCCGCCAATCTCGATGCGGCCCGGCAAGTCGCAAAGATCGAACGCGCCGATCTTTTGCCGACGCTCAACGCCTCGGGCAACTCCAGCCGCAATGCGATCGTTTCCGATCCTTCGCTCGCCGCGCAAGCGGGCGGCGCCGGGATCGCGCGCGGAACGCGCGCAGGGGACCTCGAACGCCAGTTCGGCGTCGATGCCGATGGAGACGGGCGCCTGGACGGCCTCGACCTGTTCATCGGTCCCGCGGGCGGAACACCCGGTCAAGATGGTATCGCCGAGAGCCCGCTGCCGAACCGGCGCGTGTACATCAATAACTACGCGATCGGCGCGCAGATCCAGTGGGAGATCGACCTCTGGGGCCGGCTGACGGATGAGACGCGCGCCGCCTACAAGGACGCCGCCGCAAGCTTCGCCGATTTTCACGCAGCGCAATTGTCGGTCGCCGGCGCCGTCACGCAAAGCTGGTTCGCCCTGATCGAGGCGCGCCAGCAGCGCGAACTCGCCGAACGGGACGTGACGGCGCGTGCGCGCAATCTTGATGTCACCGATCGGCGTTATGAGCGCGGCGTCGCTTCAAGCCTTGATGTGCGTCTGTCGCGCTCTGCGCTCGGCTCCAGCCAGGCGAACCTTGCGCTCCGCCAGCGGCTTGAAAAGGAAGCCGCACGGCGCGTTGAAGTCCTTCTGGGCCGCTATCCGGCGGCCGAGCTTGAAGCCGCGGCGGCGTTGCCGGAGCTGCCCGCGCTCGCCGGCGCCGGGGCGCCCGGCGACATTCTCGCCCGCCGGCCGGATCTCATCGCCGCCGAAGCGCGCATGACCGCGAACGGCATGCGCGCGCGCGCCGCGCGCAAGCAGCTCCTGCCGCGACTCACTTTGTCGGCGAACATCAACACGAGCGGCCCCGACCTTTCCGACATCCTCGATCCCGAGCGTCTCGCAGGCAACATCGCGGCGGGCCTCTTCCAGCCGCTGTTCCAGGGCGGACGCATTCGCGCCAACGCAAAGCGCCAGAAGGCGGTCGCGGAAGCCTCGCTGCTCACTTATGCGCAGACGGCGCTGCGCGCCTATGAAGAGGCGGAGAATGCGATCGCTGCGGAGACCTTCCTCGCCGCCGGCGAAGCGGCGCTGAAACTTGCTTTTGAAGAAGCGGCGGCGGCCGAGGATCTCACCGAGCGGCGGTATACAAGCGGCACGGCGACGATTTTCGATCTCCTGAACGCGCAAACGCGCCGCATTTCCGCCGAGAGCTCCTATATCCAGGCGCAGCAGCAGCGCGTCGCCAATCGTGTGGCGCTGTATCTTGCGATCGGCGGCGACTTCATCGCCGTTTCGGCGCCGCAAATTGCGGAAGCGTCGGCGAGCTAGGGCCGCTAGGGATCGGGTCTTTGGGGGACGACAGGTAAGAGTGATGTTCAGAAAATTCTTCACGCTGATCGGCACAATCGGCATCATAGCCGGCGGCGGCGCTTTGATCTTTTTGATGGGATCGCTGCGGCCGAAGATCGAACCGAAGGAAGTCGCACTCGCCCCCCCGGCGGTGTTCTACGCGACCGTCGATCCGAAGCCGACGACGCTCAACGTCTTCGCGCAGGGCGAAGTGCGTCCGCGCACGGACATCAGCCTCACCGCGGAAGTCGCGGGCCGCATCGTGCGCACCTCCGACGCCTTCGTCGCCGGCGGCGCCTTCAAGAAGGGCGAGTTGCTCGTCAAGATTGAGGACGCGGATTATCGGGTCGCCGTCGCCGCCGCGAAAGCGCGTATGGCGCAATCGAACGAGTTGCTGCGCCGCGAGGAGGCCGAATCCGATCTGGCGAAGAAAGATTATGAAGCGCTAGGGCGTGAGGGCGACGCCAGCGACCTGACATTGCGGGTCCCCCAGCTCGCCCAGGCGCTCGCGGCTTTCGATGCGGCGAAGGCCGACTATAACGGCGCGCTCCTCAATCTTCAGCGCACGGAACTCAAAGCGCCTTTCGACGGCCGCGTGCGCGAACGCCTCGCGGGCGAAGGCCAGTTCATTTCACCGGGAGCGGCGATCGGGCGCATTTTCTCGACCGATGTCGCGGAAGTGCGCTTGCCGCTCGCGGACAGCGACCTCGCCAAACTCGGCATTTCGTTCGCCTTCAACGAAACGCCGGAAGCGCCCGGTCCCAAAGCCATGTTGTCGGCGACGATCGGCGGCGAACTGCATGAATGGACGGCGCGTATCGCGCGCACCGACGGCGCCATCGATCCGTCAACTCGCCAGGTCGCCGCGATCGCCGTCGTCGACGATCCCTACGGCGAAGGCGCCGACGACGGCGCGCCGCTCGCGGTCGGCCTTTTCGTCGACGCCGTCATCGAGGGTAAATCGCTCGACCGCGCGGTTGTGCTGCCGCGCACGGCCCTCTTCGGGCGCAACACCGTCTACGTAATCGGCGAAGAAAACCGCATCGTTGCGCGCGACGTCGTCGTGTTGGCCGCCGACCGCGACTCGATCACCGTTTCGGGCGGTCTCGAGGCCGGCGAGCGGGTCGTCACGTCGCCGCTGCGCGGCGCCAAGGGCGGCGACAAGGTGACGCCGACCGACGCGACAGCGATCCCCGGCGCAAAGCGCGACGGCGATGAAGAAGCCGACACCGTCGCCGAAGCGATCCGTCGGAGCCCCATCGAATGAACAGTCTCATCGCGTACTGGGCGAAGAACCCGATCGCAGCAAACATGCTGATGGTCGCGATCTTGATCGCCGGCTTTTTCGGGTTCGAGCGCGTCGAACGCGAAGTCTTTCCCTCCGCCGATTTCAACGGCGCAACGATCTCCGTCGCCTGGCCGGGCGCCGGTCCGCAGGAGATCGAAGAGCAGATCATCCTCCGGATCGAGGAAGCGATCTCCGGCATAGACGGCATCAAACACATCGACAGTCAGGCCCAGGAGAACGTCGCCACCGTCAACGTCGAAGGCCAGAACACCGGCGACGCAACGCGCCTGTTGAACGACATCAAGAACCGCGTCGACGGCATTTCAACGCTGCCGGTCGATGCGTTTCCGCCGGTCGTCTCGCAATGGCGCAACGAGGAAGGCGCGATGTTCATCGCGCTTTACGGCGACATGCCCGAGCGCGATCTGACGCGCCTCGCCCGCGAAATAAAAGACGACCTGGCCGCCCTTCCCGGCGGATCGCCTCTCGTCAATCTCTGGGGCGCGCGCAAGGAAGAAGTATCGATCGAAGTGTCCGAAGAGGCCCTTCGCCGCTACGGGCTCACCTTTGACGACGTCGCGCGCGCGGTGCGCGGCTCCTCGCTTAACTTGTCGGCCGGGCAGGTACGCACAGATACGGGCAACATCTCGGTCGCGGCGCGATCGCTCGCCGATACGACGGAGGACTTCGCCGAGATCGTCGTGCGGCAGCTCGCCGACGGGGGCGTCGTGCGCGTCAGGGACGTCGCGAACGTCGTCGACGGTTTCGAGGACCGCAAGCAGAAGCGCCAGATGAACGGCGCGCCCTCGATCTCGATCGCGGTGCAGGCGCCCGAGGCCATGAACATCGTCACCCTGTCCGCAGCGGTGCTCGAGTACATCGAAAAGAAAAACAAGGAACTCGAAGGCCGCGCCGAGATGTTCGTTTGGTTCAACACGGCGGACATTTATTTCGCCCGCATGAATCTCGTCAGCGGCAACGCGATTTCCGGTTTCATCCTCGTCCTGATCGTACTGATCCTTTTCCTTCGACCCGCCGTCGCGTTCTGGTCGACGATCGGCATCCCCGTCACCTTGATGGGCGCGTTCATTTTCATGCCGGCGGTCGGCGTCTCCTTGAATATTCTGTCGCTGTTCGGGTTCCTGCTCGTTATCGGCATCGTCGTCGATGACGCCATCGTCGTCGGCGAAAGCATACACTCGCAGGCTGAGGAGGGCCGCGGCGGTCTCGACGGCGCGATCCTCGGCGCGCAGCTGGTCGCCAAGCCCGTCTTCTTCGCCGTGCTGACGACGATCATCGCCTTCATGCCGTGGCTGTTCATCTCCGGCGGCGCGTCGGATTTCACCAAGCACATCGCTTACACCGTGATCTTCGCGCTGGTCTTTTCGCTCGTCGAAGCGTTCCTCATCCTGCCGGCGCACCTCGCCCATCTGAAGAAAGAAAACAAAACCGGTCACCTGCATCACCTGCAAAGCGTGTTCGCCGACGGCCTGCTCAGCTTTGCAAACTCGACGGTCAAGCCGGTCGTAAAGCTGGCGTTGCAGCTCCGCTATTTCACTGTGGCGTTTTTCATCATGGCGTTCGCCGTGTCGGTGGCGCTGATCGCGCAGGGCTGGGTTCCCTTCAAATTCATGCCGGAAGTGCAAGGCACCTTCGTGTCGATCAACGTGCGCCTGCCCGAGGGGGCGCCTTATGCGCGCAGCCTTGAGATCTTCGAAGAAGTGGAGCGCGCCGGCGAGGCGCTGAAACGCGAGCTCGGCGAAGCGAAAAACGGCGAGGACTTCGTCAAGGCGATCTACATCGCCGCTAACGAAGGCGCGGTCACAAGCTATGTCACGATCGTCGACGGTCAGTTCCGCGATCAATCGACTGAGGAGATTGCAGACCTCCTGCGTTCGAAGCTCGGCGATATTCCAGATGCGGAGGAAGTGACCGTCGGCTTCACTATCAATGACGGCGGCCCCGATTTCAATTTCGGCGTCGAAGCGGACGACCTCAACGAGCTGCGCCTTGCGACCGTGGAGCTTCAAACTTTCATCCAGACCCTCCCCGGCATGTACGACGTGCGCAACAGCCTGCAATCCGAGACGCCTGAGCTTCAGATCTCGTTGAAGCCGGGAGCGGAGCGTTTTGGACTGACGCTCGGCGAAGTGACCCGCCAGGTTCGACAGGCGTTCTTCGGCGAGGAAGCCCAGCGCCTGCCGCGCGCGGGCGAAGACGTGCGCGTCATGGTCCGCTATCCGGCCAGCGCGCGCGAATCGCTTTCGTCGATCGACGCCATGCGCGTCAGAACCGCGGACGGACGCGAAGTTCCGCTGACCGCTGTCGCCGATGCGACTTTCGCGCCTAGCTACAAGCGCATCGACCGGCGCGACCGCCAGCGCTCCGCCCGCGTCAGCGCCGAAATGCGCGAGGGCGCGGACCGCGCTGCGCTGAACAAGGTCATTCTCGAAGAATTCGTGCCGCGATGGCGCGAACGGCACCCCGGCGCGAACATCGCCCAGCGCGGAGACGCGGAAGGGCAAGCCGAGTTCATGTCCGAGATCGGCGGGCTTTATCTCGCCGTGCTTATCGCCGTCTACATGCTGATCGCGATCGCTTTCGGATCGGTGTTCCAGCCGCTGCTCATCATGTCCGCCATTCCGTTCGGCTTCATGGGCGCGATGTTCGGACATTTCATTCTCGGCCTCGATTTCGCGCTGTTCTCTTTCTTCGGCGTCGGCGCCGCAGCGGGCGTCGTCATCAACGACAACCTGGTGCTCATCGACTATGTGAACCGGCTTCGGGCGCAAGGCATGGGCGCCGTCGCGGCGTTGACGAAGGCGAGCGTCGAGCGGTTCCGGCCGATCATCCTCACCTCGGTGACGACGTTCTTGGGCCTTCTGCCGATCATGTTCGAGCGCTCGACCGACGCGCAGTTCCTGATGCCGACCGTTGTCGCGCTCGCCTGGGGCGTCTTCTTCGCGCTCTTTGTGACGCTGTTCTTTGTGCCGGCGATGTACTGCGTCGGCGCGGACATCACCCGCTTCTACAAATGGGCGTGGACCGGCAAGAAGCAGGCGCCGGTCGGCTTCGGCAAGTCGCTGGAGACGGACTTCGACGCCGGCCCGCGGCGGCCGAAGAAAGGGCCTCCGCCGGTGCTGCGGCCGGCCGAATAATCGGCGCGGTTAGGAGCGCGGCGTTAACCTTTCGTTAATCACTTGAGCGCACTTTTGTACGGTCTTCTTCAACGAAGACACCCCACCATACCCCACGATAGTGAGTACCGGCCGCGCACCCCCCAAGGCGCGGCCGTCTCGCTTTCATAGGGCGATTTTGGCGCCTCGCCGTCTGGGGCCGGGTAATGGCCGCCGCCGCAAATTGAGGGTGGATTCGCGGTAAACCCTTTGCTATAGCCCCCGCCTTACGGCTGATCCCCGATAGCTCAGTTGGTAGAGCATTCGACTGTTAATCGAATGGTCGCTGGTTCGAGTCCAGCTCGGGGAGCCATTTTTTAGAATGTCTGCGTTTGAGGCCCGGTCGGCCGCCGTCCGGGCCGCCTATCGGCGATTTCTAACCCCTGTTCAGGGGCGCCCAACCAGCCTGCCCCCGACATAGACGTCTCCGCCGCCATGGCGCGTAATGCGGCCCTCGACCGCGCCGAAGCGTACGGTCGGCGATCCATAGAGCCGCAGTTCAGGATTTACCGCTGTTCCTTCGGCGACCGCTTCGCCCGAGCCGTCAATCGTGGCGACAAACCGGTCAA
>CAZNXR010000101.1:0-7303 GCA_964576815.1 uncultured Caulobacterales bacterium
TCGTCCGGCCTGCCGTTCCAGCCGGCGAGGTCCATCGGCCAGAGATGTTCAAAGCTCGGCGGCGGGGGCGTCTTGCCGAGCGCGACCGGAACAAGGACCCGGCGCGCCAACGCCGATCGCGCCGCCGACAGGATCGGCTTCGAGGCGGCGGACGCTTGCGACCAGATGACGAGCGCGGCGGCGGCCGGGTCGTCATCCATCGACGTGACATAACCGCTTTCGGCAAGCGCCGAGGCCAGCTTGTCCGCAAAGCCAGTATTTTCGGGCGCAAAAAGAAGCCTGACCTTGCTCATTGCCGCCGGTCATTTGCTGAAGTCGGCGAAATCCCCGCGATCGCCGCAAACCCCATCTTGTTCTCCGATTGCAGGATACACCACAAGGCCGCGTGATCGCCACGCCGCTTAATAATGGCAGAGATTTCGTTCTTGCTATGTTCTTAGACTTTCGTCAGAGTGCGCGCAAGCAGGAGGGGAGCGCCGCGGTGGTCGCACAACTGACGACTTTCGCCTTTCACGGCGTCGAGGCGCGAGTGGTCACGGTGCAGGTCCAGCTCGGCGGCGGCAATACCGGCTTCGCCATTGTCGGACTGCCCGACAAGTCGATCTCCGAGGCGCGCGACCGGGTGAGCGCGGCCCTCAGCGCCATCGGCCTCGGGCTCCCGCCGAAGAGGGTGACGGTCAACCTCGCGCCCGCAGACCTGCCGAAGGAGGGGGGACATTTCGATCTTGCGATCGCGCTCGCGCTCCTCATCGAAATGGGCGCTGCGCCCCGCGACGCCGGTGAAGGTTTCGCCGTGATCGGCGAGCTGGGGCTCGACGGCTCGGTCGCGCCGGTCAACGGCGCGCTGCCAGCCGCGATCGCCGCCAACGCGCACGATCTCGGCCTCATCTGTCCCGCGGCGAACGGCGCGGAAGCTGCATGGGCAGGCAAAGACCTCACGATCCTCGCGCCCCGGAGCCTCATCCAGCTCGTCAATCATTTCAAGGGGACGCAGGTCCTCTCGCCGCCCGCGCCGGGCGCGCTCGACGCCGCACCATCAGGCCCGGACCTTAAGGATGTGAAAGGCCAGGAAAGCGCCAAGCGCGCGCTCGAAGCGGCGGCGGCGGGCGGGCACAATCTCCTGATGATCGGGCCGCCGGGCGCCGGAAAATCGATGCTGGCGCGGCGCCTGCCCGGTTTGCTGCCGCCGCTCACGCCCGAAGAAATGCTGGAAATCTCGATGGTGCAGTCGATGGCGGGCCTCCTTGAGGGCGGGCGCCTGACGCGCGCGCGGCCCTTCCGCGCGCCGCATCACTCCGCCTCGATGGCGGCGATGGTCGGCGGCGGCGCGCGCGCCAGGCCGGGCGAGGCCTCGCTCGCCCATCACGGCGTCCTCTTCCTCGACGAGTTGCCGGAATTTCCGCCGCAAGTTCTCGACAGCCTGCGCCAGCCGATGGAGACCGGCGACGTGCTGATCGCGCGCGCGAATTTTCATGTGCGCTATCCGGCGCGCTTCCAGCTTATCGCCGCGATGAACCCCTGCCGCTGCGGCCACGGCAAGGCCTCAGGACGGGCCTGCGGGCGGGGCCCCAATTGCGAGGCCGTCTACCAGTCGCGGGTGTCCGGACCGATGCTCGACCGCATCGATATCGCCATCGACCTCGCCCCGGTGACGCCCGCCGATCTCGCCCGGCCGGCGACCGGCGAGCCTTCCGCCGACATCGCCGCGCGCGTCAACGCCGCGCGCGCGATCCAGCGCGAGCGCGCCAGCGCGGAAACCGGCGCCGAGGCGGTCAACGCCGCCCTGCCCGACGCCGCGCTTGAGAGAGTCGCGACGCCCGATGCCGACGGCGCGAACCTCCTGACGCGCGCCGCCGAAACCTTGGGATTTTCGGCCCGCGGCTATCATCGCATCCTGCGGGTCGCGCGAACGCTCGCCGATCTTGAGGGCGAGACCGCCGTGCGCCGCCGCCATGTCGCCGAGGCGGTCAGTTACCGTCGCCGCGACGGGGCGCCGGCGGGCGCCTATGAGATGTCCGCCCGAACGGGCGCCTGACCCGGTCGTGAACGCCGTTAACCAAGGCGGCTAACCGAAATTTCAGCCTGTTCGGCCACCGTCGGCGCCCGTTCACCAGGGGGAATGCGCGCCGATGATCGCCGCTCGGACAGACGGCCCGGAAAGTCCGGGCCCCGGCGAGTTCGTCGTGCTCTGCGATCAGGGCGACGTCATCCGCTTCGTCAGCCGGTCTTTCGCCGAGGCCTTCGGTCAGGCGCCCGAGAAATGGCACGGCCAGGTCTTTGCTCCCGGCGCCGACGCGGCCCCGGGCGACAGCGTCACGTTCAAGACGGCGGGGGCCGGCGGGCGCGCGATCGACTGGCGCCTCGACCGGCTGCTCGGCGGCGAAAAGCTCTACGCCGGAAGGCCTGCGCCCGCGCCGCCGGGCGGGCGCGCGCGCAGCGCGGAGACCGCAAGCGGCCATGACAGCCCGCAGATGAAGTTCGTTGCGACGATCAGCCATGAAATGCGTACGCCGCTCAACGGCATCCTCGGCATGGCGACGCTTCTTCTCGATACGGAGCTTTCCGCCAACCAGCGCGCCTATGTCGACGCCATGAAGCAATCCGGCGACGGGCTGTTGCGCCTCATCAACGATCTCCTGGACCTTTCAAAACTCGACGCCGGCCGGCTCGATCTCGAAAAGGCGCCCTTCGATCCTTATACGCTCGTGCAAGGCGTCGCCGAACTTCTTGCGCCGCGCGCCGCCGAGAAGGGCATCGAGATCGGCTGTTTCGTCGATCCCTCGACCCCGCGCAGGCTCATCGGCGATGAAGCGCGCATCCGCCAGTCGCTCATCAATCTCGCCGGCAACGCGGTCAAGTTCACCGATGTCGGCGGCGTCGCGATCGAAGTCGGCGCGGAGGCGGCGCCGCAGGGCGTGCGCCTCATTTGCGCCGTCAGGGACACCGGCGTCGGCATCGACCTTGACGCGGTCCCAAGGCTCTTCGACGAGTTCGCGCAGGCGAGCCACGACGCGCAGCGCCGGTCGGAGGGCGCGGGCCTCGGCCTCGCCATCACCAGACGGCTCGCCCGCGCGATGGGCGGCGACGTCGCCGTCAAGAGCGCGCCCGGCAAGGGAAGCGTCTTTACACTGACGATTCTCGTCGCCTCCGGCGGGGAGTGGCCGGACGTCATGCGGATCGACGCGCCGCCGGTCGTCATCGCCACGGGCTCGACGATCCTGTCGCGCATAACGCGGCTGCAGATGCAGGCTTTCGGCGCGACCAACATCCGCGTCGTCGACGATCCGAAGGACGCCGCTTTCGCCCTGAAGGAAGCGCCTGGCGCGTTGTTCCTGTGCGACTTCGATCTCGCAGAAGCCCTCGACGCCGAGGCGATCGGGATGGCGGGCCGCGCGCTCGTCCTCGCGCCGACGGCCGCGCGCGGCGCCGTCGAGAAGATGCGTCTGAAAGGTTTTGAAGGCTATCTCATCAAGCCGGTGCGCCATGCGACGCTGATGCGCGAGGTGGCGCGCGGCCCCCGCCGTCCGGAGCCGCAAAAGGAACAGCGCCCGCAGGCGCCCAAGTTCAATCGCCCATTGAAGATCCTTCTCGCCGAAGACAACCAGATCAACGCGGTCCTCGCGACGACGCTGCTGCGCCGCGCGGGCCACAAGGTCGAAGTCGCCGGAAACGGCGTCGAGGCGGTCGCGGCCGCCGAGGGCGGCGGCTACGACATGATCTTCATGGACATGCACATGCCGGAGATGGACGGGCTTGAGGCGAGCCGGCGCATCCGCGCGCTCGGAACGCCCGCCGCAGCCGCGCCGATCGTGGCGCTGACGGCGAACGCCATGGCGGCGGACCGCCAGAAATGCCTTGCCGCCGGCATGAACGACTTTCTGTCAAAGCCCTTCGAGCCCGACGACCTCACCGCGATGCTGCTCAAATGGAGCGCCGGCGACGCGCTTGACGCAGCGTCTTAGAGCGCCGGGCGAAGAAGTGGTCACCGGTTCTTCGCCGAACGGCGCGATAGAGCAAAAGACTGGATCATCGGGCGTGATTCACGAATCACGCCCGATGATCCAGGGGTCGGGGCCTTCTTCTCGCCGCGAACTTCCCTAGACTGCAGCCCACGCAGCATCAGAAAAACCCATGAACTCGGCCGGCGGCGCGAAAAAGACGACATGGCGCGACATCCTCCGCGCGCTTGGGCGCCGCAAGACGCTGGCGATGTTCGTTCTCGGGTTCGCGGCGGGCCTTCCTTACGTGCTGATCACCGGCACGCTCAACGCCTGGTTCACCAATGACGGCATCGACGTGAAGACGATCGGCGTCTTTTCGTGGATCATCATCATTTACGGCTTCAAATTCCTTTGGTCGCCGGCGATCGACCGCGCGTCGGTCCCGCCCTTGTTCGGCATGGGCCAGCGGCGCGCCGGGATATTTCTGCTGCAGGCGGTGATCGTCGCCGCGCTCGCCGTTATTTCAACAGTGTCGCCGCAATCGGCGATCGGCGTCATCGCGATCGCCGCCGTCATCTGCACCTTCGCCTCGGCTTCGCAGGACATCCTGATCGACGCCTGGCGCATCGAAGTTGCGGATGAGGAAACGCCGGTCGATCTCCTGTCGTCCGTCTATCAGGTGGGTTACCGGCTCGCCGCCATTCTCGGCGGCGCGGGCGCGCTCATCATGGCGGCGCGCATCGGTTGGAACACGACCTTCGTCGCCCTCGCCGCGCTGATGACGCTCGCGGTCGCCGGCGTCTTCATCGCCCTCGACGGCCCGCAGCGGCGGCGCGCGATCGAAGTCGATGCAAGCGCGCCGGCGGCGAAGCAGCGCAACCTCGCCGTCATGCCGGTGATGATCTTCTGGGCCGGGTCGTTCGCCGCGATCTTCAGCTTCATGGCGTTCGCGCTCGACAATCCCGACAAGGCGAACGCCGGCGCCTTCACCCGGGAGACGGGGCCGCTCATCGTGCTCGCCTCGATCATCGCGCCGGTGATGATTGCGGCGTGGCTTCTGCGGATCGGCGGCAAGGAGAGGCGCGCGCAAGACGATCGCGCCTGGCCCGCGCAGAAAGCGTTCGACGCCGTCTACGCATCCGTCATGGAGCCGCTCATCGACATCCTGAAGCGGCTGGGACCGGGCGCCGTTCTCGTGCTCGCGCTCATTCTATCCTATCGCTTCGCCGATCTCGTCTGGGGCGCGTTCGCCTTTCCGTTCTATCTCGGCGACCAGCATGGCGCGCTGCACCACACCAATGACGAGGTGGCGATCGCGTCCAAGGTCTTCGGGTCGCTGATGACCTTTTTCGGCATCACCATCGGCGCGGCGGCGATCATGCGCTTCGGGCGCATGCCCTGTCTGTTCGTCGGCGCGGTCCTCGCCGCGGCGACCAATCTTCTCTTCGCCGACCTCGCCTTGGGCGGCGGCGCGACCGACGCGTTCATGCGAACCTTCGGCCTTTACGGGATTTTCCCAGGGCTGCAGCCGCTCGCCGACGTGCTGACGCTGCAGGTCACGATCGACGAGCGGCTCAGCCGCCTGATGGTCGTCATCGGCGCGGAGAACCTCGCCGTCGGTTTTGCGAGCGCGGCGATCGTCGCCTATCTCTCCTCGATCGTGAATCCGCGTTACGCCGCCGTTCAATATGCGCTGTTCGCCTCGCTGACGATGCTGATCGGCTCACTCGGCCGCGGCGCGCTCGGCGAGCTGATCGAGGACCGCGGTTTCGCCTACGTCTTCTACCTGACGGCGGCTTTGGGGCTGGTGGCGGTCGCCGCAAGCGGTCTTGAATGGCTGCGTCAGCGCCGCGCGGGCTCGACAACGCCCGCGACGCCGTCGACGCCCCTTCCGCCGCTTTACAACGAAGAAAAGCCCGGGCCGGGGCCGGCGCGCGCCTGATCCCTCACCCCGCCTTGCCGGCCGCGAGGCATTCGTCGAGTTTCGGGGCTTCCTCGCCCGAGACAAGCGCGCCGGCGTGCAGCGTCGCGGCGCGGCGCGCGCCCTTATCGTCCGGGTAAAGAATAACGATCAGCGCGCACCGCGCGAGCGTGTAGCGGCGGAACTCGCCGGCCCCTTCAGTGCGGGTCAGCGCAGGGAGCCCTAGCTTCCCGTCGATCTCCGCCGCCGTCGCGTTCTCAAAATCGGCGGCGAGGAAAGCGGGCTTTTCCGGCGTCCTCGACGCCGCCGAGGGCGCCGGCGTCGATGTCGTCGCGCATCCGGCGGCGGCGAGGCCGGCGGCCAGCAAGAGAGGGGCACGAAGCGTCATCGGCGCGATCCTTGACCAAACGGCGCGCGCACCCGACAAGGCGGGGCCGCGACGCTTCCCTTAAGGCGACGCGCAGCGCCCATCAATCGTTCGCCAGGGAGTTTCCATGCTGTCACCCGCCCTCGACGTTGTCGGCGTCGGCAATGCGATCGTCGATGTGCTGGCGCAGGCGGAGGATGCGTTCCTCGCCGCACATGGCATTCCGAAGGGCGGCATGATCCTCATCGACGAGCCGCAGGCGAAAAAGATTTATGCGGCGATGGCGCCGGGCGTCGAGGTTTCGGGCGGATCGGCGGCGAACTCGATCGCCTGCGTCGCCTCGCTCGGCGGCAAGGGCGGCTTCGTCGGCAAGGTGTCGAAGGACGATCTCGGCGAGATCTTCCGGCATGATCTGCGCGCGCTCGGCGTCGTGTTCGACGCGCCCGCGCTCGACCGCGGGCCAGGCACGGGCCGCTGCCTCATTAATGTGACGCCGGACGCGCAGCGCTCGATGACGACCTATCTCGGTTCCGCGGGCCTCGTATCCGCCGCCGACATCGACGACGACATGATCGAACGCGCCCAGATCACCTTCTTCGAGGGGTATCTCTTCGAGCAGCCCGTCGCGCGCGAGGCGTTCATCAGGGCCTGCCGGGCGGCGAAGCGCGCCGGCAAGCGCGCGGCGCTGACGCTGTCCGATTCAAGCTGCGTCGATCGTCAGCATACGGCGCTGATCGCCTTTACAAAGGCTCATGTCGACATTCTCCTCGCGAACGAGCGCGAGGCGGCGGCGTTGTTCGGAACGGACAGGATCGAGACGATCATCGAAAAAGCGCGCTCGCTATGTCCGCTGACGGCCATTACCTTGTCGGAGAAGGGGTCAATCCTTGTTCCGCGCGAGGGCGACCCGGTGAAGATCGCGCCCGTGAAGCCGGACCGCCTCGTCGATACGACAGGGGCCGGCGACGCCTACGCCGCGGGCCTTCTCTTCGGCCTTGCGCGCAGCCTGCCGCTTGCAACGTCCGGCGCGCTCGGCTCGCTCGCCGCGGCGGAAGTCATCAGCCATTTCGGCGC
>CAZNXR010000102.1:0-7286 GCA_964576815.1 uncultured Caulobacterales bacterium
ATAGATTTCAAACAGCGGCCCTTCCGAAATGCCGCGCAGGAACATCGGCTCCATTTCGATCTGGCGGGTGAGGCTCGCGTCGAAGACGGTGTCGGCGTGCCGGTGGCGCAAGGGGATGAAGATGCCGATCTCGTTGACCGCGACGTCGCCTGCGGCGCGCGCCTCAGCATAGACGCGGTGCGGTTCGGCGAAGGCCTTGCCGGTTTCAATGAAAACGGGCTCGCGGCGGCGGTTTTCGGCGGCGGCGGACATGGGAAGCTCCGGCAAAGGGCTCACCTGCTTACCCCCGCCGCCCATGGCGCTCAACATGGGTCCGCAGCGCGCCGAAGACAAAGAAAAGCGCCGGGGGATCGCCCCGACGCTCCCTGTACGGATGAACGAAGCCGCCCCGGCTTACGCCGCCGGGTGAACGGCTGGTTCCGGGCAGGCGTTTCTCGGCCGCCGCATGAGCAGGAAGAAAAGCACGAGCGCGATGATCGGCGAACCGACGATGAAGAGCGTCACCGCCACCGCGCCGCCCGCCGCAACAAGGCCGATGAGCGCCCCGATCAGGCCGACGACGATGCCGATCGCCGCCCCGATCAGGCCGAGAATGATGCCGGCGAGGCCCCCGAAACCGGCCGCGATCGATTCCGCGACCGTCAGGTCCGTGTCCGAGAAATTGTAGGCCGCGACGGAAAGCGCCGCGCCGAGAAAAAGAATGAGCACGATAGGCATATAGAGCCAGGCAAGGCCTGAGCTGCGCTTCTGAACGCCGTAGTCTGCTTCGATATTGGCCATGAAGGTCGCCCCTTTGCGTGGTTGGTGGTCGTTTCGGCTGTTGGTTCCGGGGTCTTGAAACGCGCCCCGCTGACAGGGTTAGCGTCGCCCTTTCCGCGCTCCCGTTCAAGTCGGCCCGTCGCAAGCCAGGGCCCGCCTGTCGCAGCCCCCGTCGCAGCCCCCAAAAGCAGCCAAGCCCGCTCGCGCCAGCGCCGAAAAACGACTAAAATCGCCCTATGGCTCGCATAGTTCCCTTGTGGCGGTCGGAGGCGATCAGCGTCCACCGCTTCGACCACCCGGCCGAGCATGAAGACCGCCCCTATGAGGAGGTCTCGACCGATTTCGTCGCGAGTTTCGTCGAAGCGGGCGCCTTCGATCTTGCGGTCGGGGACGGCGCCTGGCGGGTGGGCGCAGGCGACGTGATGCTGCAGCGCCCAGGCATGCGCTTTCGCGCAAGTTATGAGGGCGCGGGCTTCACCGACACCTGCCTGACGATCGTCTACCTGGCGGCCAATGATGACGGCTTCGATCGGCGAAAAAGCTGGGATCGGGCGAACCGTGCGGTGCTCTCCGCCTCCGGCAGGCTCAATTATCTGAGGTGGAGCCTTCGGCGCGCGATCGAGGAGGCGCAGCCGATGCTCGCCGAGCATTGCGCGGCGGAGATTTTCCGAGAGATCCCCGAGGAGCGCCCCGCCACGCTTCTCAGCGCGCGGCGGTTTGATTGGTATGCGGAGCGTGTCCGTCACGCCTGCGCGCGCATTGACGCCGATTTCGCCTCCGACCTCACGGCGTCGATCCTTGCGCGCGATTGCGGCATGAGCCTTTTTCATTTCTCGCGCGTTTTCGCCGAGCTGACCGGCCTGCCGCCGCACCGCTACCTACTGAAGGCGCGGTTCAACGCCGCAGCGTCAATGCTGCGCGAGGGGCGCAGCGTCACGGAAACCTGCTTTGCAGTCGGGTTCGGCGATCTCAGCCATTTCACCCGCAGCTTTGCGCGCTGGCACGGGCGCCCGCCGTCGGCGCTCCGCCGGCAAATTTAGCAAGAATACCCAAGCCGCCCGGCGCATGCTGCGCCAAAAGACGCGCGCAGCCAAACGGGTGACAAATCCATGCGTAAAATTCTCGCCGCCTCCGCCGCGGCGCTTTCTATTGGGGGCGGCGCCGGCGCTGTGGACGACCGCGCGATGATCGCCGCGCTCGACACCGCCTATCAGGCCGCGGTCGAGCGGAACGACGCCGAGGCAATGGCGGCGATCCTCCACGAGGACATGATCCTTATTGTCGGCCGCGGGGATGTTTTCACCCGCGAGGACCTGTTGCGCTCGGCGCGCGAGGAGGAATTTCACTATGAACGCCAAGTCGAGGACCCCGGGACCCAGACGGTCCGCCTCTTCGGGGACAAGACCGCGATCGTGACCGCGCGGCTGTGGCTCAAGGGCACGAAGGACGGCGCGCCGTTCGACCGGCGGCTGTGGTTCTCTGACACCTATGTGAAGACGCCCTCAGGCTGGCGCTACGCCTTCGGCCAGGCCTCGATCGCGCTGCCTGCGGAAGGAAATTAGCGCGGGCTCCTTGCCCGCCGCGGCCCCACGCGTTAGGCGCGCGGCGTGAAGAAGCCTGCCAAATCCCCAAAACCCTCCGAGCCGCCGCCGCGCGCCTGGCAACGCATGCTGTCGGGACGCCGCCTCGACCTTCTCGATCCCTCGCCGGTTGATGTCGAAATCGAGGACATCGCCCATGGCCTGGCGCGGGTCGCTCGCTGGAACGGGCAGACGACGGGCGAGCTTCCCTTCACAGTCGCGCAGCATTCGCTGCTCGTGCTCGACTTCTGCGAGGCGATGCGCCCCGACTGGCCGGTCAAATGGCGCCTCGCCGCACTTCTCCATGACGCGCCGGAATTCGTCATCGGCGACATGATCAGCCCCTTCAAGGCGGCGCTGGGCGAGGGCTATCGCACGATCGAACGGCGCCTCCAGGCCGCCATCCATCTTCGGTTCGGCCTTCCCGCCGTCCTGCCCGACGCCGTCGCCAAGACCATCAAGCGCGCCGACCGGGCGAGCGCCTTTTTTGAGGCGACGCAGCTTGCCGGGTTCTCGGTCGAGGAGGCGCGGGTCCTGTTCGGAGCCCCGGAAGGCGCCCCCTCTGTGACGCTCCGAATCGAGACGACCGCCGCCGTCCAGGCGCGTTATCTCAGCCGCTTTTGCGCCCTGATGGCGGATTTCGACGGCGCCTGAGGCGGCCATCGAATCTGTCTCGCGCCAGCGCGCTTCGCGCACGGCTCCGACGGGGCGGCCGGACCGGCCGGCGCGCAGTCGCGCTTGCGAACCCTGCGGGTTCGAGGTCTCTCCCGTAGTCGCCTCAGGACCGGCGCTTTCCCGGTCACCAAGCTGCGATCTCAAGCCGGTGTGACCGCGGTGTTCTTTTTTTGACAAGCATGTCGCGTCATTGTCGGGGCGATGCTGATCGTTTCGTCCCTCTCAGGCGCTGCTGACGCCTATGCCCGCTATCGGCCGGGCCGCGTCATATCGCTCTTGTCCGAGGAGGAGGCGCTGCCGGATTTTCCGGGCCTGGCGCCGGATTGTCATCGGAAGCTCTACGTCGCGCGTGAAAGCTGCGCGGTGTCGATCAGCGAAGCGGCGCGCGCACGGGCGCGCGACATCATCGACTTCGCCAAGGCCTGGGACGGCGCCGGCGACATCCTCATCCACTGCAATCGCGGCGTTTCGCGGTCGATCGCAGCGGCCTTCATAATTCTTTGCATGCGCGAGCCCGGGACGCCCGAAGCGACCCTGATGCAGCGCATCCGCACTGCGGCGCCCCATGCCGATCCCTGCCCGCTCTTCGTCACCTATGCCGACGAGATCCTCGGCCGGGAGGGGCGCATGGCCGAAGCGCTCGATGATCTCTGCCCGCCCTGCGCCGCGATGCCGGCGCCGATCGCGACGGTGAGGGTCGCGGCCTAGAGCGCCGGGCGAAGAAGTGGACACCGGTTCTTCGCCGAACGGCGCGATAAAACAAAAGACTAGATCATCGGGCGTGATTCAGGAATCACGCCCGATGATCTAGGGACCGGCTCTTTTCTTCGCTCTTCCCCTCGCGGGGAGGTAGGCGCAGCTAGGCGCCGCCGCGCAGGCGCCGATAGAAGGGCGCGTGACGAAAACCTCGCCCTCATCGTCGATCGCCATCGTCCTCAACGCCGTACTGGCGGTCGTTGACGAGGCGCAGCCGAAATCGCTGTGCGTGCGCCGCGAAGAAGGCTTCGGACTCCCTTACGGACCCTTCGATCCGGCGCGCCATCGCACGTTCGAGCTTGGTCTTCGCAGCTGGGTCGCGGCGCAGACGCAGGTTCCGCTCGGCTATGTCGAGCAGCTTTACACTTTCGGGGACAAGGGCCGCGAATCGCCGGCCGCCGTCATCGCCGGCGGCGCGCCCGATGCGCGCGTCGTCTCGGTCGGATATCTCGCGCTGGCGCCGGAACCCGCCAAGGTTTCCGCAAAAGGCGCCGAATGGCGCAGCTGGTACGAGTTCTTCCCGTGGGAGGATTGGCGCCGCGGCGCGCCGGCGATCCTCAAAAAGGCGATCATGCCTGGCCTTGCCGCGTGGTGCGCGCGCGCCGACATGGACGCCGCGCGCCGCGACCGCGAAACGCGCATCGGCCTCGCGTTCGGTCTCGGCGAAGCGGGCTGGGAGGAAGAGCGCACGCTCGAACGCTATGAGCTGATGTATGAAGCGGGCCTCGTCGAAGAGGCATGGCGCGACCGTGCTGCGGCGGGCGCCGCGGCGCCGCGGTCCGACCGCGCGGCTGCGAAGGCCGCAGGCCTCGCCATGACGTCCGATCACAGACGAATTCTTGCGACCGCCATCGGCCGGCTGCGCGGCAAGCTCAAATATCGTCCCGTCATTTTCGATCTGACGCCATCCGCGTTCACGCTGCTGTCGCTGCAAAAGGCGGTCGAAGCGATCGTCGGCTTCGAACTGCACAAGCAGAATTTCAGGCGCTCGGTCGTCGATGGCGGCGTTGTCGAGAAAACCGGCGCCACGGCGGCGCAGACGAGCGGACGACCGGCGGCGCTGTTCCGCGCGGCCCCCGCTGTCCGGCTCGACGCGGCGGCCTCCGGGCTCGCGATCCCGCGCCTCAAGGCCTCGTCGCCGGCGCCCCGACCGAGGCCGCCGCGCCCGCCAGGCGCATCAAAAGCGACGCCGACTAAATGACGATCTCGTCTTCGTCGCTGGCGATCCGCTTCACGATCACCTTGTCGATGCGCCGCCGGTCCATATCGACGACCTCGAACCGGTGCGACTGATCAATGACGCTGTCGCCTTCCTTCGGGATGCGCTGCAATTTGTGCATCAGTAGACCCGCGACCGTCGAATAATTCGCTGAGTCATCGAAACCCTCGACGCCGAGGAGGCGTTCAAAGTCTTCGATCGGGGTCATGCCGTCGATGATCCACGATCCGTCTTCGCGTTTCACCGCCGGCGACAGGCGATCGGCGGGCGAGAACGCCGCCGCGCCGGCGATCGCGCCCAGCATGTCCGCCGCGGTGACGACGCCGACGAAGCCCCCATGCTCGTCGACGACGATCGCCATGCGGACCTCGGTTCCGGAGAATGCGTCGAAGAGGCGCGCCACGCTCAGCGTTTCCGGAACGTAGAGAGGCTTGCGCATCGCTTTTTCGATTTCGAGCGCGCCGGACGTCGAAAAGCGCGTCAGCAGGTCCTTCGTCTGTACGACGCCGACAATTTCGTCGACGTCGCCGCGCGCGACGGGAAAGCGCGAATGGCCGCTTTCGGCGATCGTTTCGACGATCTTGAACGGCGGATCTTCGATATCGATCCACACGACTTCGGGGCGAGGCGTCATGATCGAGCGCAGTATCCGCTCAGGAAGTTCAAGGACCCCCTCGATCATGTCCTGCTCGCCGCGGCCGATGGCGCCCGACGAGGCGCCCTCCTCAACCATGTGAAGGATTTCCTCCTCCGTCACTTCTTCCTTTTTCACGCGGTGAAGGCCGATCACCGTCAGCACGGCCTCGGTCGAGAATCGCAGGATAGCGACTATCGGATAGGCAAGCGTCGCGATCAGCCCCATCGGCTTTGCGACGAGCGACGCAATCAGCTCGGGCGCGGCCAGCGCTATCCGCTTTGGCACGAGTTCGCCGAAAACAAGCGAGAGATAAGTCGTCAGCACAATGACGATCGCGAAAGCCGCCTCATCCGACCGGCCCTCGAAACCCGGGAAAGCCGCGGCGATCAACGGCGCGATGTCGTCGGCGATCGCCGTCGCGCCATAGGCGCCGGCGACGATCCCGACGAGGGTGATCCCGATCTGCACGGCGGAGAGGAGGCGCGAGGGGTCCTCCCGGAGTTTCAGCGCCGAACGTGCGCCGCCATTCCCCGCCTCGGCGCGCGCTTTGAGGCGCGCTTCCTTTGAGGAGACGAGCGCCAGCTCCGACATCGCGAACAGGCCGTTCAGCAAGATCAGAACCAAAAGGACTGCGATTTCCATGAGTTAGGGTGCTGAGCACCGCGCGGCTGTGGCGGCGCCTCTCCCCTAGCGGCTCAGCCCCCGCGCGCCAAGGTTGACCCGGCGCGGCGGCAGGTTAATCTCTCTCTTCTCGCCCCTAGCGGGCGATTTTTTCCGTCCTATATATGCTCTAACTGAGCATAATGGCGAGAGCCGGGAGAGGCGACGATGACGGTTCTTGAGATCACCCGCGCGCACGACAAAGCGCCGGCCCTCCCCTTCACGGCGGAAGTCGCGGGCAAGACCGATCATCTCTACGCGAAGATCGCGAAACTGACGCCGCGCGCGGAGTGGATGACGCACGCGCCCTATATCGCGGCGATCAACGACCTCAAGAGAGAGAAGAACGCCGTCATCCTCGCGCATAACTACATGACGCCGGAAATTT
This sequence comes from uncultured Caulobacterales bacterium, assembly GCA_964576815.1. Taxonomy (GTDB): domain Bacteria; phylum Pseudomonadota; class Alphaproteobacteria; order Caulobacterales; family Parvularculaceae; genus Amphiplicatus. The sequence continues at coordinate 6,675 of CAZNXR010000102.1, forward strand.
ATTTCGGCGTCGGCGATTTCGCCGGGGACTCGCTTCAGCTCGCGAAGATGGCGCAGGCGACCGATGCGAGAGTTATCGTGCAGGCGGGCGTCCACTTCATGGCCGAGACGTCGAAAATTCTGTGTCCGGACAAAACCGTCCTCATCCCCGACATGGCGGCGGGCTGTTCGCTCGCCTCCTCGCTGACGGGCGCCGATGTGCGGCTGCTCAAGCAGAAATATCCGGGCGCGCCTGTCGTCACCTATGTGAACACGTCCGCCGACGTGAAGGCCGAGACCGACATCTGCTGCACGTCGTCGAACGCGGTCGAGATCGTCGAATGGGCGGCCGCCGAATGGGGCTCCGACACCGTCATCCTCATCCCCGATCAGTACCTCGCAAAGAACGTCGCGGCGATGACGGATGTGAGGATCGTCACCTGGGCGGGCGCCTGCGAGGTGCATGAGCGTTTTACGGCCGCGGATATCCGGGAATTGCGCGAAGCGAACCCCGGCGTCATCGTGCTTGCCCACCCGGAATGTCCGCCGGACGTTCTGGCCGAAGCCGATTTCGCCGGCTCGACGAGCGGCATGTCGAATTTCGTGAAGAACCATCAGCCCGAACGCGTGGTGC
>CAZNXR010000103.1:0-2392 GCA_964576815.1 uncultured Caulobacterales bacterium
GCGCCGACATGCTCCGCCTGTTTCTGCATCTGCTCCATCAGCCAGGGGCCCTGGATGACGTCGGCGAAGCCCGGATAATTCTCGACATCGGTCGTGATGGTCATCTGGCCGCCGGGCTGGAGGCCGTGCACAACGACAGGCTTCAGCCCCGCCCGCGCGGCGTAAATCGCAGCAGTAAGGCCGGCGGGACCGGACCCCAGGATCAGCAGCTTTGTTCGCATGATGAGACCTTTCGCGCTTGGCGATATGGCTGCCAGCCGCCGCAGGGGCAAGCCCGCAATGACCTCACAGGCCCGGGAGCGCTGCTATTCTTTCTTGTCCTGTCGCCCTTGCAGCCAGTCGGCGATCGAAAAGGCGATGGCCGAGAAGACGAGCGCGAGGTGGATGCCGGTCAGCCAGTAAAGCTCGCGGTCGGAGAGTTTTTCGAGCGACATGAAGGCCTTGAGGAGCTGCACGCCGGATATCAGCACGATCGAGGCGAGGAGCTTTTGTTTCAGTTGCGAGAAATCGACCTTCGTCATCCAGTCCGGCCAGTCCTCGTGCTCGCCGGTGCGGATGCGCGACACGAAATTCTCATAGCCGGAATAAACGACGATCAGGATCAGGCTTCCCATCAGCGTCAAATCGATGAGGGAAAGCGCCCCGAGGATGGCGTCCTCCTCTCCAAACGCCGCGCCGCCCGCGATCGAGCCGACCGCTTTGCCGACATAGCCGGAAAGGATCGCGAAGAACTCGATAAAGAGCACGCCAAGCGCGACAATGAGGCCGATGTAAAAAGGCGCCATCAGCCAGCGCGCGGAGAACAGAAACCGCTCGACAATTTTTTCGATCATCCTGCCCTCGCTTGCGCCTCGTCCTCAATCGCCGCGAGTCGGCTCGGCTGGAAAGCCGTTGCAGGGAGGAGCGCAAATTGGTAACATCTGTTACTAATTCAAGGATCATCCTATGAAACGCTGGATTTCCGCTTCCCGGGTCGAAGGCGAAGCCTCGCGCCAGGCGCATGCCGACCTGCCGCCCGGCACCTATGAGCGGGAGATTTCAAAGGAGGGGTTCTTCGGGCCCGCCGCGTTCATGCACCACCGGCGCCCGCCGACAGGCTGGTCGAATTTCGAGGGGCCTCTGCGCCCGCGCGCCTTCGACCTCGCGGCGATGAACGCTGCCGAGGGCTCACCTTGGTCCGCGCCGCGCGTTCTTCATAACCGCGCGACCGAATTGCGGTTCTGGAAACTTGGGCAGCCGATGAGCGCGCTCGCGCGCAACGCGGACGGCGACCAGCTTCTGTTCATTCACGACGGCGCCGCCGATCTTTTTTGCGATTACGGTCACCTGGCAATCGAGGCCGGGGACTATGTAGTCCTGCCGCGCGGCACAATGTGGCGCATGGCGCCGTCGCAGGCGCTCAGTGTACTGATGATCGAGGCGACGGGCTCGCATTACACGTTGCCGGACAAAGGTCTCATGGGTCCGCACGCGATCTTCGACCCCGCGTTATTCGATGCGCCGAAGATCGACGACGCCTTCCGCGCCCATCAGGCCGATGACCGTGAAACGCGCATCGAGATCAAGAAGCGGGGCGCGGTGTCGGTTGCGACTTATCCCTATAATCCGCTCGATGTCGTCGGCTGGCATGGCGAACTGTCACCGGTGCGCATCAATGTTCGCCACATCCGCCCGCTGATGAGCCATCGCTATCATGTGCCGCCCTCGGCGCACACGACGTTCCTCGCCGACCGCTTCGTCGTTTGCACCTTTGCGCCACGCCCGTTCGAGACCGACCCCGGCGCGCTCAAGGTTCCGTTCTTCCACAACAACGACGATTACGACGAGGTCCTCTTCTACCACGCCGGCGACTTTTTCAGCCGCGACAACATCCGCGCCGGCATGATGACGTTCCACCCCTCGGGCTTCACCCACGGGCCGCATCCGAAGGCGCTGAAAAACATGCTGGTGCAGAAAAAGCCGGCGACCGATGAATATGCGGTGATGATCGACACCCGCGACCCGCTCGACGTGGCGGAGGAAGCGGCGGGGGTGGAGGTCGCCGGTTATGTCGACAGCTGGAAGCCGAAGGACGGCGCCGCTTGACCCTTCGCACCCAGCACCCCGATCCCGCCTCGCTCTGCTGCGAGTCCATGCAGGCGGCGCTGCAGATGACCTGCGACACCCATGACGACCCGTTCGACTGCCCGGACAGCCTCATCGCCTATCATCAGGGATTGAACCAGTTCGCGCTCATCGTTCATGATGGGGAGCGGAACGTCGTGATCATCCGCCACTGCCCGTGGTGCGGGGCGTCGTTCTCGAAAGGCTGACTTCATGAAACTCGCTTCGCTAAAGCATGGCCGCGACGGGCGCCTTGTCATCGTGTCGGGGGATCTGACGCGCTTCACGG
>CAZNXR010000103.1:2402-7206 GCA_964576815.1 uncultured Caulobacterales bacterium
GGAGCGGAACGTCGTGATCATCCGCCACTGCCCGTGGTGCGGGGCGGCGCTATTCGACCGCTGTAAGGCTTGATTTCTTGGAAAATTTGGAATGACAGCAACAAACTTCAACACCAAAAACGACACTTATCGAAAACTAATGGGCAACGGGTTGACCTATAAAGTTCCGCGTTTTCAACGAGATTACAGCTGGGGGGAAGAGGAGTGGGACGACCTTTGGCAGGATATTGTCGGAACAGTAGGAGAAGCCGGTGAACCCGCGCATTATATGGGTTATCTGGTCCTTCAAACATCAGATGACAAAGTCTTTGACATCATCGATGGTCAGCAACGCCTTACCACGCTTAGCTTGCTTGTCCTCGCTGCGTTGAAGCAGCTCAAGGGTTTGATTGCAGAAGGAGTGGACGTCGAGAGGACGAGACAGCGGCTTGAAGGTCTAAGGCAATCTTACATCGGCTATTTGGATCCGGTTACGTTGGTTCCTCGATCAAAGCTGACTTTGAATCGCAATAACGACAACTATTATCAGACTTACCTGGTTCCGCTCGCGGATCATCTGCCCCAGCGTGGGTTCAAGGCTTCCGAACACAGTCTTCGAAAAGCTTTCGAGTGGTTTGACAAGAGAGTTCGAGATTACGTACGTGACAGCGCCGACACCGGCAAGGCTGTCGCGCAGTTGCTCGATGCAATGAGCGACCGATTGTTTTTCACGGTCATTACAGTTACTGACGAACTGAATGCGTACAAGGTGTTTGAGACGCTGAACGCGCGCGGCGTCCGCCTTTCAGCGACTGACTTATTGAAGAATTATTTGTTTTCCGTTCTTCACCGGGATAGGCAGCACGATCACGAGTTGAAGACACTGGATGATCGCTGGGAGAGCATTGTTGGCCGCTTGGGGGCGGAAAGCTTTCCCGACTTTCTAAGGGTGCACTGGATCAGTCGACGAAATTTCGTGCGGCAAGCGGAGCTGTTCAAGACGATTCGTAGTAGGATTGAAGATCGCGAAGCGGTCTTTACATTGCTCTCCGGCATGGAAGAGGACATGGACGCCTACCTCGCGTTGACCAGTCCAGACGCATCGGGTTGGCCATCAGACCAGAAAGCAAATGCACGGCTCCTGCGGATGTTTAGCGTCCGGCAGCCATTCCCACTCTTGATTGCCGCGAACCGAACGCTATCGGAAACTGACTTCGGTATATTGCTAAGGGCGATCGTTATCGCGTCATTTCGATACAATGTGATCGGAAATTTGCAAACAAGCGAACAAGAGCGAACCTATCACACCGTAGCGGACAGAATTGCCAAGAGTGAGTTTAAGTCGCTTAGCCAAATGCTGGAAGGATTGAGACCGGTTTACCCCCAGGATGAAAACTTCAGGGCGGCGTTCGCCGAAAAATCTATCGGGACCAATCAATCGCGAAATCGCAGCGTTATCCGTTACATACTGTGCGAGCTTGAGCGGCAGACTTCTAATGCTCAACTCGATTACGGCAGCGGAGCAATATCGCTTGAACATATCTGCCCGACGAATCCGGAAGGCGACTGGAACGCATTCACCGACGAGGAAGTCGAGCTGTTTGCGGCCAGGCTTGGCAATATGGCTCTGCTCGAAGTAAATCTAAACAAGGATATCGGGAACGCAGCCTACGCGATTAAGCGAGAGGCTTACCGAAAGAGCAGTTATTCGACGACACGCGACGTTGCCGAAAACAATGATGTTTGGAACCCGGAACGCGTTTCGCAAAGACAAAGCGCGATGGCGAAAATGGCGACTACAATATGGCGAGTTTCGCAGTTGAGTTGACACAATTGGAGTCAGGCCTATGAAAAGGCCACGGGCGAGTTTCGTATAGCGGCAGAAGTAATGCCGCATTTTTTCTGGGTTATTTTAATCATGGCTGCTGCGTAGGAGTCTGCCAAATGAAACTCGCATCGCTCAAAACCGGCCGCGACGGACGCCTTGTCATCGTGTCGGAGGATCTGACGCGGTTCACCGACGCGTCGCGCATCGCGCCGACCTTGCAGGCTGCGCTCGACGACTGGGACCATGCCGAGCCGCATTTGCGCGAGTTGGCGCATAGCCTTGAGGTCGGCGCCGCGCCGGTTGAACGCTTTCACGAGCGCGATTGCGCCTCGCCATTGCCGCGCAGCTTTCAGTGGGCGGACGGTTCGGCCTATGTGAACCATGTGGAGCTGGTGCGCAAAGCGCGCGGCGCGGAGATGCCGGCGAGTTTCTGGACCGATCCCCTGATGTATCAGGGCGGCTCGGATTCCTTCCTCGGGCCCCGCGAGGACATTCTGTTCCCGGAAGACGAAGCGTGGGGCGTCGATTTCGAGGCGGAGGTCGCGGTCATCACCGGCGACGTGCCGATGGGCGTTTCTGCGGACGAAGCGCTGTCGTTCGTGCGTCTCGTCATGCTCGTCAACGATGTTTCCTTGCGCGGCCTCATTCCGGACGAGCTTGCGAAGGGCTTCGGCTTTTTCCAGTCGAAACCGTCTTCGGCCTTCAGTCCCTGCGCGGTGACGCCCGATGCGCTGGGCGAGGCCTGGCGCGGCGGCAAGCTGCATCTTTCGCTGTTGGTGACGCTCAACGGCAAGCCCTTCGGCCGCGCGGATGCGGGCGTCGATATGACGTTCCACTTCGGCCAGCTCATCGCGCACGCGGCTAAGACGCGGCCGCTGGCAGCAGGCTCGATCATCGGCTCCGGCACCGTGTCGAACAAGCTGAAAGGCGGTCCGGGCAAGCGGGTCAGCGACGGCGGCGCGGGCTATTCCTGCATCGCCGAGCAGCGGATGATCGAGACGATCGAGAGCGGCAAGCCTTCGACGCCGTTCATGAAGTTCGGCGACCGCGTCGAGATCGAAATGCGCGACGCGCGCCATCACTCTGTGTTCGGGCGAATCGAGCAGACGCTGCGAAAATCAGCGGGCGTCAGCTGACGAGCCGCGACGCGGCGAGATAGCCGGCCGCCGCCGACGTTCCTGTCAGAAACGTGCCCCAGACGACATCGACGATGGCGACGGCCGCAGGATAACCCTTCAGCGTCGCAAGGTTTGTGGCGTCATAGGTCGCATAGGCGAGAAAGCCGAGCAGGGCGCCGTTGAGGAGCGCCATGCCCATGCTGCGCGCGCCGAGCGCCGGCGCCACGGCGAAATAAACAATGCCGGCGATGTAGATGACATAGAACACCGCCGCGACGCCGAGATCGGGCTTCTCGCGGAGCAGCCCGGCGAGTTGGGTGAAATAGAAATTCTTGGCGACGATCCCGAGCCAGATGGCGTCGAGGATGACGAAGGCGACGGCCGCGCCGGCATAGGCGGCGAAATACTGCATCTTTGTTCCCGACTGAATTTGTTGGGGATACGTCCCGCGCCGCTGGACGGTTCAGCCCGCTGGCGGGGCGCCGCCGCAGCCGGTATCAATCGCGGATCGGGAGTCGGACGGCAATGACCAGCCTCAGGGCGCAACTCGCCAATCGCTATCTGCGCCTCACCATGAAGAAAAAGCCGCTGCACCTCGTCGAGGCGCCGGCGCTGCGGCGCTATTTCGAAGCGCGCCGCATCCCGATTTATCCGAAAGACGTGGCGATCGAACGCGTCAGCGACGGCGCCGTCAAAGGCGAATGGCAGCGTCCCGCACATAGCAGCGGCGACCGGCCCGTCATCCTCTACATGCACGGCGGCGGCTACATCTTCGGATCGACCGGCCTCTACCGGTCGATGACGATGCCGATGGCGGCGATCGCCGGGGCGGACCTCTTTTCACTCGATTATAGCCTCGCGCCCGAGCACCCCTGTCCAGCCGCGATCGAGGATGCGCTCGCCGCCTATGACTGGCTGACGGCGAGAACGTCGCCGGAGCGCATCGTCCTCGGCGGCGATTCGGCGGGCGGCGGCCTTGCGCTTGCGGCGTTGCAGGCGCTTGCCCGCCGCGGCGGGCCGATTCCGGCGGGCGCCTTCCTCTATTCGCCGTGGACTGACATCGCCGCGACGGGAGCAACGGTTGCGGCGAACGCCCGCGCCGACGCCATGTTCAACGAGACCTCGATCCGCGAGAGCGGCAAGAAATACGCGGGCGCGCTCGACCTCAAGGATCCGCGCGTCTCGCCCCTTTACGGCGACTTCCACGGCCTACCGCCGCTCCTCGTCTTCGCGAGCAGAAACGAGATGCTGTTCGACGATGCGCGCCGCACGGTCGAGAAGGCGAAGGCCGCAGGCGTCGCCGCGCGTTTCGAGCCGGGCGAGGGGCTCTGCCATGTATGGCCGCTCTTCTATCCGCTGTTTCCCGAAGCGAAGGCGGCGCTCGAAATGACCGGCGCCTTCGTCGCCGAACGGACGAACGCTGCAGGAAAGATCGCCGCATGATGAAGTCCGACGCCGCAAAACTCCTCATTTCGGTCGTGCTCGACGTGCTCGACTTTACGATCGGCCGCATCCCCGGATTCGAGATCGCCTTCGACGCCTTTCTCGCGGCGGCGGCGGTTGCAATGTGGGGCTGGGCGGGGCTGTTCGCGCTTTGGGAGATCGCCGATCCGACCGGACAGGTAGACGCTTTCGTCCCGACCATGACGCTGATCGCGATCAGCCAGCTCGGCAAGGCGAAGAAGAAACGCGCCGCAGCGACTGAACTGCCTAATACCGGGTTTCGATGACCTTGACTCATCGAAACCTGGCAAGCGCGACTGCGCGCCCGCAGCGAAGCGAGGATACCTTTCAGTGATCGGTCACGATCACTGAAAGGGCGTATAACGCATGAGAAAACCCGCGCCGTCGCCGGCGCGGGCTCCTGATACGCAACTAG
>CAZNXR010000104.1:0-459 GCA_964576815.1 uncultured Caulobacterales bacterium
AGCGCGGACTGTCTCGGGCGAAGCGCGCCGGGCTGTCGAGACGGCGCGCGCGCGGCTCGCCGACACCGAACGCAATCTTGAGCGCGCAACGAGCCGCCTCTCCGTTATCGCCGATACGCTGGCCAGTCTTGACCCCGATCTCGCGGAAGCGGGGGAGACGCTCGAGCGCCTGCGCGCGTCGCGAGCCGCCCTGCCCGACCCTTCAGCGGTGAGCGCTGCTCTCGCCGCCGCCCGCGACGGCGCCAGCCGGGCGCGGGGCGAGGCGACCGAAGCGCGCGCCAGCCGCAATGACCTTGCGCGCGAGGGCGAAATGCGTGGCCGCAGACGTGAGGAAATTGCCCGCGAGCGCGGCGTATGGGCGACGAGAGGCGAGACCGCCGCCGCTCGCATCCGCGAGGTCGAGGAACGGATCATCGAGTCGCGCAACGCCTTTTTCATCGCGGACGCTGCGCCGGCGGA
>CAZNXR010000104.1:500-1488 GCA_964576815.1 uncultured Caulobacterales bacterium
CCCGCCGCGCCAGCATAGCCGACCTTTTGGCTGAGGCCGAAAGCCGCCGCCACGAGGCGGCGCGTCTCCTCGCAGAAGCAACAAGCACCGCGCAGGCCGCGGATCGCACGGCGCGAGCCGCCGATACCGAGGCCGCGTCGGCGCGAGAAGCGCGCGCCCGTGCTGAGGCCCAGTTCGAGGCGGCGACGGCGCGACTTGAGGAAGCCGTCGCGACCGCCCGGGAGACTTGCGGGGCCGAACCCGACGCCCTGCCTGCGGTCGCAGAGATCGATCCGGACAAGGAACTTCCCGGACGCGACGATGTCGAGCGGCGCCTTGAAAGGCTGAAGCGCGAGCGCGAAAATCTGGGCGGGGTGAACCTTCGCGCCGAGGAAGAACTGAACGAGATCGCCGGGCGACTTGAGGAAATGGCGCGCGAGCGCGACGACTGCGAGAGCGCGATTCGCAAGCTGCGCGCCGCTATCGGCGGCCTGAACCGCGAGGCGCGACAGCGCCTGCTCGACGCCTTCGAGGTCGTCAATCGGAATTTCTCGACGCTCTTCACGCGCCTCTTCAACGGCGGTCAGGCGGAACTGCGCCTCATCGATTCCGAGGATGTGCTTGAGGCCGGCCTCGAAATATTCGCCTCCCCTCCCGGCAAGAAACTCGCCTCCATGTCGCTCATGTCTGGCGGCGAACAGGCCCTGACCGCTACGGCGCTCATCTTCGCCGTATTCATGGCGAACCCGGCTCCGGTCTGCGTGCTCGACGAGGTCGATGCGCCGCTCGATGACGCGAACACCGAGCGGTTCTGCCGTCTCTTGCACGAAATGGCGACGGAAACCGAGACGCGTTTCATCGTCATCACGCACCACGCGCTAACCATGTCGCGCATGGACCGCCTTTATGGCGTGACCATGATCGAGCGCGGCGTCAGTCAACTTGTCTCGGTCGATCTCAACCGGGCCGAACAACTCGCCGCAGCGGAGTAACGGCTCGTCGCATGGCG
>CAZNXR010000104.1:1498-1728 GCA_964576815.1 uncultured Caulobacterales bacterium
GCGCGATCGCGCCTCGCACCCAGTGGTAACGACAGATAGAATTTTCACCCGCGCGGAGCCCGTCAGGGCGCCGACAACGAAAGATGGTGTGCATATGCTTCGGAAAAGCCTGCTCTTGACGGTCGCGGGGACGACACTGATGTTCGCAGCGGGATGCGGCGGCGACAACCAGGCTGATACCAGCGCAGCGCCCCTGACGCCCGCAGAAAACACCTCAGGAGAGCAGCCCA
>CAZNXR010000104.1:1738-7192 GCA_964576815.1 uncultured Caulobacterales bacterium
CGGTCAAGCGATCTCGGGCGCGAACGCGCTAACGGCGGAATGGACAGGGCCATTTGGCGGCGTGCCGCCCTTCGATAAGGTAAAGGTCGCCGACTTCCTCCCCGCAATCGAGTCCGCCATCGCGGAACAACTCGCCGAGATCGACGCCATTGCGGCGAATGCGGAGGCTGCGACGTTTGAGAACACCATCGTCGAGATGGAGCGCGCGGGCCGCTCTCTCGACCGCGCCTCAACCCTCTATGGCGTGTGGTCGAATGGTCTGAGTACGGCGGAATTTCAGGCGGTAGAGCGCGAGATCGAACCGAAGTTCGCTGCTCTCAGCGATGCAATCGTTCAGAACGCGGCGCTTTTTGCCCGTATTGAGGCTGTCTACAAGGGCGAGGAATACAAGAGCCTGACCGGCGAACAGCAACGGCTAGTCTGGAACGCCTATAATGATTTCGTCCGCGCCGGCGCGACGCTCAACGATAATGAGAAAGGCCGTCTCTCCGAGATCAACCAGCGCCTTGCCCAGATTTATACCGAGTTCAGCCAGAATGTTCTCGCCGATGAAGAAAACTACGTACTTTATCTGACAGCGGACGATCTTGTGGGACTGCCAGATTCGGTGCGCAGCGCCGCAGCCGCAGCCGCCGCCTCGCTCAACCGCGAAGGCGAATTTGCGATCACCAATACGCGCTCGTCGATGGAGCCGTTCCTCACCTATTCGGCGCGCCGCGATCTGCGCGAGAAGGTCTGGCGCACATTTTACAATCGAGGCGACAATGGCGATGACAAGGACAATAACGCGATCATCGCTGAAATCCTGAAGCTGCGTTACGAGCGCGCGAACCTTCTCGGCTATCCGACGCACGCCCACTGGCGCCTCGAAGTCGCGATGGCGAAAACGCCTGAGAGGGCGGTCGAATTGATGGAGGCCGTATGGCCAGCCGCCATTGCGCGCGTCAGCGAGGAAGTCGCCGACATGCAGGCGCTCGCCAACGCGGAAGGCGCGAATATCACCATTGAGCCATGGGACTATCGTTTCTACATGGAGAAAGTGCGGAAGGAGAAATACGATCTCGATTTCAACGAGGTCAAACCCTACCTTCAACTTGACAAGCTCGTGGACGGAATGTTTTTCGTCGCCGGCGAATTGTTTGACTTCAACTTTGCGCCATTGGAGGGCATTCCGGTTTTCCATCCGGATGTTCGCGTCTTCGAAGTAACGCGCCGGACGAATGGCGAACATGTAGGCCTGTTTTATTTTGACGCCTATGCACGAACGGGCAAGCGCTCCGGCGCGTGGATGAACGCCTACAGAAGTCAGTCCACGTTCGATGGTCCGGAGACGACCATCGTCTCCAACAACTCCAATTTCGTCAAAGGCGCGCCTGGCGAGCCGATCCTGATTTCGTGGGACGACGCGTCGACACTGTTCCATGAATTCGGTCACGCCCTGCATGGCCTGTCGTCGAACGTAACGTACCGGTCGCTGTCGGGCACGTCTGTCGCGCGCGACTATGTCGAGTTTCCCTCCCAGCTTCTCGAACATTGGCTCGACACGCCGGAAGTATTGAACCGCTTCGCCGTTCACTATCAGACGGGCGAGCCGATCCCGGCTGCGCTAGTTGAAAAGATTCGCGCAGCCGACACCTTCAATCAGGGGTTTGCGACGACGGAATATCTCGCCTCCGCCCTAATCGACATGAAACTGCACCTTGCCGGCGGCGTTGACATCGATCCGGATGCATTCGAGCGCGAGGAACTCGCCAAACTCGGCATGCCGTCCACCATCGTCATGCGCCACCGGACGCCACAGTTCGGGCATGTCTTTTCAGGCGATGGATATTCGGCCGGCTATTACAGCTACCTGTGGTCGGACACGCTGACCGCCGACGCTGCGGAGGCGTTCAAGGAAGCTTCTGGCGGCTTCTACGATCGCGAGGTAGCCAAGCGCCTCGTCGAGCATGTCTTCTCGGTCGGCGACACGATCGACCCGGCTGACGGGTTCCGCGCCTTCCGGGGACGCGACGTCGACACGGCGGCCCTGATGCGCAAGCGCGGCTTCCCGGAGCCGACGCGTTAAAAGCTGTGAAATCATTGCGTTATCAGAGGCTTAGTTAGCCTCCTGATCACTTGACGCCGCGTTGCGGCGCCGCTAGGTTCCGCGCCGTCTTTCCAAGGCGTCGCGCAAGCGGCGCCCTTTCCCTGGGCACGCTGATGGCGCGCGACGCCGGCAAGCAAGATTCGCAGTCGCTTGAAGAATTCTCCAAACGTCTGGACGCCGCCCGCGTCGCGCAGACCGAGGAGGATCCACAAACGTCGCGCGGCGCCGCCCTCGGAAAAGGTTTTCGCGTCGCTTCCGAACTTCTGGCGGCGATGATTGTCGGGCCGGGCCTCGGGCTCGGCATCGACTTTTTTGTGGGCACGTCTCCGTGGGGGCTGCTCGCCGGTATCGGACTGGGGTTCGGCGCCGGAATTCTGAACGTCATGCGCGCCCTGCGCAGGCAGGATCCCGGGTCGGCGTCAGCATCGGAAGACGACGAGGCGAACGACAAACGCGCGAATGACGACCGACGCGCGAATGACAAAGGCGCAAACGACAAAATTCCGGGCTCGGCCGGAAGTGTCGAGGACGGAACAAAAGACTAGGCAGTCTCGTCTGAGGGCTGGCCTTGAGAGCTGGATGATATGATCGACGCACGCGCCGCCGGACCAATGGAGCAGTTCGAGATTGTGCCGCTCGTTCCCTTGCGGATCGGCGGGCTCGATCTGTCGTTCACAAACTCCTCGCTTTGGATGATGCTCGCCGTTGGCGTCGCGGCGGCGCTGTTCATGGCCGCAACAGGCCGGCGCGCTTTGATCCCGGGACGGCTCCAATCGGTTGCCGAGATCTTCTATGAGTTCATCGCCGACATGGTCCGTGGATCGATTGGACAGGAAGGCATGAAGTTCTTCCCCTACGTCTTTACCCTCTTCATTTTCATCCTGATGGCGAACCTCCTGGGGCTCTCGCCGACGATCCCGTTCGCGCCGGCGGCGATGCACCCCTTCACCACGACGAGCCACATTATCGTGACGTTCTCGCTCGCTATGCTGACCATTGCGATCGTCCTCATTTATGGATTTGCGAAGAACGGGCTGGGCTTTTTCAAGCTCTTCATTCCTTCCGGCGTGCCAGTCTGGCTATTGCCGCTGATCTCGTTGATCGAATTCGTATCGTTCCTGTCGCGCCCGATCAGCCTTGGGATCCGATTGTTCGCCAACATGCTGGCTGGCCACATTATCCTGAAAGTGTTCGCCGGCTTCATCATCTCGCTGATCGGGGCGGGCGGCGTCTTCAGCCTGATCTCTATCTTTCCGTTCCTCGGCGCTGTGGCGATCACGCTGCTTGAATTCCTTGTGGCGTTCCTGCAGGCGTATGTTTTCGCGATGCTGACTTGCATCTATCTGAACGACGCCGCACACGCCGGCCATCACTAAGCAGATTATCGACTTCCCATCGCGGACCGGGGGCCGACCGCGACTGGCTGGGAAACATGGCTCAGGAAAAACAGGAGTTTCACAATGGACGCAGAAGCCGCAAAATTGATCGGCGCCGGCATCGCCGCTCTCCCCCTCGCTGGCGCGGGCGTGGGCCTCGGCATCATCTTCGGTAACTTCCTTTCAGGCGCGTTCCGCAATCCATCGGCGGCGGCGGCCAACCAGCAGACGATGCTGATCGCGTTTGCGCTGACCGAGTTCACGGGCCTTCTGGGGTTCGTCATCGCGATGCTGATCCTGTTCGTATTCTGATCATTCCCGCCCGTCCGGGCGGTCTTAGATGCGAGTTTTGATGCTGATCCCGTCTCCACGCGCGTTCGTTGAAACGCTGTTGGCTGAAACAGTCGAGGGAGGAGCCGCCGAGGCGTCCTCCGGCGGCCTTCCCCAACTCGACATGTCGACCTATCCGAGCCAGATATTCTGGCTCGCGGTCACGTTCGGCTTTCTCTATCTCGTCATGTCGCGCGTCGTGCTCCCCCGGCTCGGCGGCGCCATCGAAGAGAGACGCGACCGGATTGCGGATGATCTCGATCAGGCGGCGGAGTTCCGGCGCAAGTCCGAGGAAGCGGAGGCCGCCTATAACGCCGCCCTCGCTGACGCCCGAGCCCGCTCGCAAGCAATCGCTGGCGAGAACCGCGCGGCGATAGAGGCCGAAATCGCTGAACTGCAAGCGGAGGCGGACGCGGATGCGGCGAAGCTCGTTGCGGCCGCTGAAGCGCGCATTGCTTCAATGAAGGCGAACGCCACGTCGAAGGTGCGCGAAGCGGCGCAGGATACGTCCAAAGCGATCGTCTCGGCTCTCATCGACGAGACCCCGACTGACGAAGCGGTGGCGGCGGCCGTCGCCTCCGCAACGACCGCCCTCGCCCGATAGAGACGCGTGCATTAGGAAAAAGCGATGATTGAGATTGCTCTGATGATGGCGGCGGCGGGCGCTGAGGCGGGCGGCGCTGACACTGCGTGGTGGCAAGACACCTCGCTGTGGGTCAGCGTCGCATTCGTCGCGGTCGTTGGGATCCTTCTCTATTTTGGCGCTCACCGTCAGGCGGCGGACGCGCTCGACAAGCGGGCGCAGAAGATCGCCGACGAACTTGATGAAGCCCGGCGGTTGCGTGAGGAAGCGCAGGAATTGCTCGCCCAATATCAGCGCCGCCAGCGCATGGCCGAAGAAGAAGCCGAAGGCATCATCGAACAGGCGCAGCGCGACGCGAAGCGCTTTGCCGCCGCCGCGCGCCAGAAGATCGAGGAACAGATCGAGCGGCGCACGAAATCAGCCGAAGACAAGATCGCACGCGCCGAAACGCAGGCGATCGCTGAAGTGCGCGGCGAGACCGCCGACCTGGCGGTAGAGGCAGCGCGGTCAATTATCCGTTCTCGTATGGATCAAGGCGCCCATTCGGCGATGGCGGAAAAGTCCATCAGCGATCTGCGCAGCCGTCTGCAATAACTGCGCACGCGTTATTCCGCCAATCACTCGGCGGCTTGCAAAGGCGCGGCCGGGGTCCAGCGCAGGACGGGTTTGCGCGCGGCGGCTGTCTCGTCGAGGCGGCGACGCGGAGCGAACCGGGGCGCGGCCTTGAACATGGCGACCTCGCCCGCCTTCGCCCTCTTGGCGAGCGAGATCATCGCGTCGCAGAACAGGTCGAGCTCACGCCGCGATTCAGACTCGGTCGGCTCGATCAGCATGGCCCCGTGCACGACAAGGGGGAAATACATCGTCATCGGATGATACCCCTCGTCGATCATCGCCTTGGCGAAGTCGACGGTTTCAATGCCCGTACCCGCCAGGAACCGGTCGTCGAACAGCGCCTCATGCATGCAGTAGCCAGCAAATGCAGGCGTCATGTCGCCCTTGAGCCGCGCCAACACATAATTGGCGTTGAGAACCGCGTCTTCCGCCGCCTGCCGGATGCCATCAGCGCCATGGCT
>CAZNXR010000105.1:0-7144 GCA_964576815.1 uncultured Caulobacterales bacterium
CGCCGAGGAGCTGTTCGAGCTTCTTCGCGACAGGCCGCAACGATTCCTTCTCGTCGCGCTTGCCGCCCGGGCGGCCGAAATGCGACAGCAGGATGACCTTCGCGCCTTTCTTCGACAGCTCCTGAATGGTCGGCAGCGCCCGCTCGATCCGCGTCGCCTCGGTCACTACGCCGTCTTTGGCCGGCACGTTGAAATCGACGCGCACCAGCACGCGCTTTCCCGCCACATCGAGTTCGTCGATCGTTTTGTAGGCGGACAATCGCGCCTCCTAAAGATGCTTGCCCATTTCAAGCGCGACGTCCGACATGCGCGTCGAGAATCCCCATTCGTTGTCATACCAGGTGAGAATGCGCGCAAGGCCGCCGTCGATGACCTGGGTCTGCTTCAGCGCGAAGATCGAAGAGAGCGGATCGTGATTGAAGTCGGACGAGACGAGCGGCTTGTCGGTATAGCCGAGAACGCCCTTCATCCGGCCGTCCGCCGCTTCGGTGATCGCGCGGTTGATCTCTTCGACCGACGTTGCGCGTTTCGGCGCGAAGACAAGATCGACGACCGAGACGTTCGGCGTCGGCACGCGGATCGAGGAGCCGTCGAGCTTGCCTTTGAGCTCGGGAATGACAAGCCCCAGCGCCTTCGCCGCGCCGGTCGAGGTCGGGATCATCGACATCGCTGCGGCGCGAGCGCGGTAGAGATCCTTGTGCATCGTGTCGAGCGTCGGCTGGTCGCCCGTATAGGAATGGATGGTCGTCATGTAACCGCGCTCGATCCCGATCGCGTCATGGAGGGCCTTGGCCACGGGCGCGAGGCAATTCGTCGTGCACGACCCGTTCGATACGACGATATCCGCCTTTGTCAGCGTGTCATGATTGACCTTGAAGACGATCGTCTTGTCGGCGTTGTCGGCGGGCGCGGAGACAAGAACCCGCTTGGCGCCGGCGGTGAGATGCGCGGAGGCTTTCTCCTTCGACGTGAAGATGCCGGTGCATTCGAAAACGATATCGACGCCGAGGTCCTTCCAGGGAAGCTTGGCGGGGTCGCGCTCTGCAAAGACCTTGATCGGCCCCATCCCGGCGTCGATCCAGTCGGAGCCAGCTCTGACTTCCTGCGGGAAACGGCCATGGACGGAATCGTACTGAAGCAGGTGCGCATTCGTTTCGACCGGCCCAAGATCGTTGAGCGCGACGACGTCGATCCCCTTTCGCCCGGTTTCGACCATCGACCGCAGGGTCAACCGGCCGATTCGCCCGAAACCGTTGATCGCAACTTTCAACGCCATTCCTATTTCTCCCGCTTGATCGCTTCGCGCGCCGCCCGTTCGACGGCCGCGGCTGTGATTCCGAAATGTCTGTAAAGGTCCTCATGCGGGGCGGAGGCCCCGAATCCCGTCATGCCGATGAACGTATCGTGCCGCCGAAGGAAAAGGTCCCAGCCTTGCCGGACGCCGGCTTCAACGCCGATCCGCGGCGCCTTGCCGAGAACCGATTTGCGATATTTTTTGTCCTGCGCGGCGAAACGTCCGAAGGACGGCGCCGAAACGACGCGGGCGCGGATCTTGTCGCAAGCGAGCGCCTTTTGCGCCTCTAGCGCGATCTCGACTTCGGAACCCGACGCGATGAGAACCACATGCGGATCGGGAGCGTTTGCAAGGATATAGGCCCCGCGCGCCGATAGATTCTCCAACGAGGGCGTCAGCCTCGCTTGCGGCAGGTTCTGGCGCGTCAGCGAAAGGATGCTCGGCGTCGTCGCGTTGGCGAGGGCGATTTGCCAGCATTCGGCGGTTTCAATGCTGTCGGCTGGACGCATGACCTCAAGATTGGGGATCGCGCGCAAGGAGGAGAGATGCTCGACCGGCTGATGCGTCGGGCCGTCTTCGCCAAGCCCGATCGAGTCATGCGTCATCACATAAATGACGCGCAGGCCCATCAGCGCCGACAGCCGGATCGACGGCCGGCAATAGTCGGTGAAGACGAGGAACGTGCCGCCATAGGGAATGACGCCGCCATGCAGCGCCATGCCGTTCATCGCCGCCGCCATCGCGTGCTCGCGGATGCCGTAATAAATGTAGCGCCCGCCGGGATTGGCCGCGGAAAGCGGCTCAAGACCCTTGGTTTTCGTGTTGTTGGAGCCGGTGAGGTCCGCCGATCCTCCGACGGTCTCGGCAATCGCGGCGTTGATCGCTTCGAGCGCGAGTTCGGACGCCTTGCGCGTCGCAATTTTCTGCGGCGCGGCGATCAGCGCGCCGATATGCTCCTTGATCGCCGGTTCGACGGCGCCGAGGACATCGCCTGCAAGAGCGCGTTCGAACGAGTCCCGCTGCGGCGAGGCGGCGAGGCGGCTCGTCCACAGCGTGCGCGCATTGCGTCCGCGCGCGCCGATCGCGCGCCACCGGTCAAGGATATCGCCCGGAATTTCAAACGGAGGATGGGGCCAGTCGAGCGCCGCGCGCGCGGCGGCCGCCTCTTCCGGACCGAGCGGGCTGCCATGCGTGGCCGACGTTCCCTGTTTCTTCGGCGCGCCTTTGCCGATGATCGTGCGGCAGGCGATCAGCGTCGGACGGTCGGCGTCCTGCGCGGCCTTAAGCGCCGCCGAGACTGCGCGGCGATCATGCCCATCGACGCGTACAGCCGTCCAGCCGGAGGCCGCAAAGCGCGCGATCTGGTCGGTCGAATCGGCGAGCCCGATTTTCCCGTCGATGGTGATGCCGTTGTCGTCCCAGAGAACGATCAGCTTACGGAGCTTCAAATGCCCGGCGAGCGAGATCGCCTCTTGCGCGAGGCCTTCCATCAGGCAGCCGTCGCCGGCGATGACGTAAGTCTTGTGATCGACGAGCCCCGCGCCGAACCGCGCCGACACATGCGCTTCCGCGATCGCCATCCCGACCGCGTTCGCAAGCCCTTGGCCCAGCGGCCCGGTCGTCGTCTCGATGCCGGCCGCATGGCCGCATTCCGGGTGGCCGGCTGTTTTTGCGCCGAGCTGCCGGAAATTCCGGATCTCCTCAATCGACATGCCCGGATAGCCGGTCAGGTGCAGCAGCGAGTAAAGCAGCATCGATCCGTGGCCGGCGGAAAGCACGAAGCGGTCGCGATCGGGCCAGTCGGGCGCGTTCGCGTCGAATTTCAGGAACTGTGCGAAAAGGACCGTCGCGACGTCGGCCATGCCCATCGGCATGCCCGGATGGCCGGACTTCGCCGCCTCGACCGCATCCATCGACAGGACGCGGATGGCGTTCGCCATCTCGTCGAACGATGCGTCGCTGAGCTCCGCCGGCATGATGTCGCGAGCCCCCGTCGCCAGATCTTCCGCCGCCATGACTTCCTCGATGGCCGGCGCCCGATGCTGGAAAAGCCGCGCCGGCGCGCTATTCCCCGCGCGATCGCCGGTCTCTCTGCCTTGACGAAGTGTAAGGGTCAAGGGCGGCGGTTGGCGCCTTACCCTGCTGGACAAGAGCGGCCGAAAGCGCCCAGATTTCTCCGGCGGAATCGGGTGAAGTGAACACTTGAAGCACTCGCTGGAAGGCTCGGTCGAACGGCTCGCCGGCGCACTCGACGCGCTGGAATCGAGGCTTGATGCGCGCCTTGGCGACCTGAGCGCGAAGACCGAGACGATAGAGGCGGCGCGCCTCAAGGCGCAGGTCGCGAAATCGCAGGCCGCTGCAGCCGCGGAAGACCTCGCCGACGCAATCCGCGATCTCAAATCCCTGATCGAAGAAACGGAAGGACGCTGATATGGCCGAGGTCGATATTCTGGTGAACGATCGATCCTACAAGGTCGCCTGCCAGGACGGCCAGGAAGAGCGGCTACTTCGTCTCGCCGCCTATCTCGATCGCGAATCCCAGGCGCTTGTCGGCGACCTCGGTCAGATCGGCGAGTCGCGTCTGCTCCTGCTGACGGCGCTCACGGTCTGCGACGAGCTTTTCGAAGTGAAGGACAAACTCGCCGAAGTTGAAGCGGCGCGCCAGCCGATGGATCCCGAAACGGTCGGCGGCGCGACCCGCGTCGTTGAAGCAGCGGCCCGGCGCGTCGACGGCATGGCCGAGCGGCTGAGCGCCTGAAACGGTCAAAACACCGTCATGATGTCTCCGAGAGCCTTCTTCTTCAGCGCATGGTCTGGAATGAGGGCGCCGGCGGCCGGCAGCCCGCAGACGATCAGAAGATAGGCTTTCTCCGTGGACGGACGGCCGAGCCTCTCATTGAGAAACGTCATAGGGTTCGGCGTGTGGGTCAGCGTCGCAAGGCCCGCATGGTGGAGCGCGGCGATCAGGAAACCGCAGGCGATGCCGACGCTTTCGTTGATGTAGTAGTTCTTTCGGCTGTCGCCGGCTTCGACGCCGCCGCGTTTTTGCGCGAACACCGCGATCAGCCAGGGCGCGATTTCGAGGAAGGGCTTGTCCGCATCGGTGCCGATCGGGGCGAGCGCTTCCAGCCATTCGTCCCCGGCGCGCCCGCCGTAGAAAGCGCGTTCTTCTTCTTCGGCCGCCGCGCGTATCGCGCGCTTGACCGCGGGATCGCCGACGACGGCGAAGTGCCAGGGCTGATGGTTGGCGCCGGACGGCGCGCGTCCCGCCGCCGCGATGCAGCGCTCGATCACGTCGAGCGGAACGGGATCGGCTCGATAGTCGCGCACGGTATGGCGGCGCTTGATATCCTCAAAGAACGCGCGCGAACGCACGCGCATCTCATCGATGTCGCGCTCGATGAAATCGCCGAGCGCGGCGAGCGGCGTAAAGGTCGGTTCTGTCATTCGGTGTCAGGAAACAACGGGCCGGGATCGGCGACAGGCTTGTAAACGCGCTTGCCGCCCGGAGTCTCGGTCCCATCCTTCCCGACATAAACGACTTCGACCACGATTTCGTCAGGGCTGATCTTCGAGGAAGACCTCACCGATGCGACCGTCTCATGGCCTTCGACCTTTTCTTCGGTCGTCATCCTGCCGCCGACGAACGCCGCCGAACCGAGCGTGTGGAATCCCCCGGTCGTGAAGTAGTGATAGACATATGTCTTCGCGCCCTCGTCCCAGAAGAAAATGGTGCGGCCTCCATAATCGAGGCCCTGAAGGCGGTGCGTCGATTGCAGCGCGCGCCCGTTGAGGATCATGTCGTAAGTCGCAATATCGACATAGGTTCCGTTTTCGTCCTTCCACTCAGCCCGATAGGCGTGCCCGTCGAGAGGCGCGAACACCTGCATCGGCGGATAGGCGCTGGGACCGGCGGGGTCGGCCGGCGGTGTTTCAGCCGCCGCCGGGCCGGCGATCGCAAGGACGGCGGCGAGCGCCGCTGAATGTGTTTTCATGGGGATGTCCCCTCTTCCAATGTGAAGAGTATAACCTACGCGACGAGCGGCGTCAGCGCCGGCCGAAAAGCCGTTCGATATCGGCGAGTTTCAGTTCGACATAGGTCGGCCGGCCATGATTGCACTGACCGGCATGGGGGGTCGCTTCCATCTGGCGGAGAAGGGCGTTCATCTCCTCGGGCGACAGGCGCCGGCCAGCCCGGACAGAGCCGCGGCAGGCCATGGCGCCGGCGACCTCTTCAAGGCGCTCTTTCAGGGCGAGGCCGTCGCCGATCTCCGAAAGGTCGTCGGCGAGCCGGCGCACGATCGCCCCGATGTCCTCCCCGCCGAGCAGCGCCGGAACCTCGCGCACGATAACGGCGTCGTCGCCGAAACGCTCAAGGACGAGGCCCAGCTCTTCAAACTCCATGCGGCGTGCGTCCAGCCGCTCGGCTTCCTCGGGGTCGAGCGTCACGACTTCGGGGATCAAGAGACCCTGACGCGCGACGCCGCCGGCGCCGAGACCGCGTTTCATCCCTTCATAAACGAGGCGTTCATGCGCGGCGTGCTGATCGACGATGACCAGTCCGTCTGCGGTCTGCGCCACAATATAAGTCTCATGGAGCTGCGCACGCGCCGCGCCGAGCGGGTAGCGGCTTTCGGCCGCCGGCGCCGTCGCCCGCGCCGAAGGCTCGGTCTCCATCAGCGGCGCGTCGAAAGCCCGAGGGCGATCGTGCAGCGCCGCGAATTCCTGTGCGGCCGGCGGCGCCGTCCGGAACGGATTACTCAACGACTGCCGGGCTGCGCCTTGCGGCGTCATCCTGCCGAGGGCGAAAGCGCTGGTCGTCGTCGCGGCGCGATGGCCGGCTTCTGCAAGCCCGTGTCGCAGCGCGCCGACAAGCAATCCGCGCACGGCGGCGGCGTCGCGAAATCTCACTTCTGTCTTGGCGGGATGGACGTTGACGTCGACTTCTGCGGCATCGATCTCGATGAAGAGCGCCACCGCGGGATGCCGGTCGCGCGCCAGAAAATCGGCGTAAGCGGCGCGCACGGCGCCGACGATCAGCTTGTCTTTGACCGGGCGTCCGTTGACGAAAAGATATTGCTTGTCGGGAAGTCCGCGATTGTAGGTCGGCAGGCCGGCGAAGCCCGACAGCATTACGCCCTCGCGTGACGCCTCGATGCGCACGGCGTTGTCCTCGAAGTCGCGGCCCAAGAGCGCGCCGAGGCGTTTAAGGCGCCCTTCCTGTCCCGGCGCTTCCGGCGCCAGCGAAAAGACGCGCCGCCCGTCCGATGTCAGCGAAAAGCCGACCCCCGCATGCGCCAGGGCGAGGCGCCGGACGGCGTCCGCGGCGGCGGCGAATTCCGAGCGTTCCGACTTCAGGAATTTCAGCCGCGCGGGCGTAGCGTAGAAAAGATCGTTCACCGTCACGCGCGTGCCGGACCCCGCAAAAGAGGCCGGCGCCGGCCCTTCGACGGTCCCTCCGTGCACGGACAGGAGCGCCGCCTCCGCGTCGCCGGCGCGCCGCGAAAGAATGCCGAGCCGCGCCACGGCGCCGATCGAGGGCAGCGCCTCGCCGCGAAAGCCCAACGTCGCGATATCCTGAAGGTCGACGCCGCCGTTCGCGTCCGCGCGAAGCTTCGACGTCGCGTGGCGTTCGACCGCAAGGCGCAAATCCTCCGGCCCCATGCCGCATCCGTCGTCCTCAACGAGGATTTCGCGCTTGCCGCCGTCAGCGAGCGCGACGGAAATGCGCCGGGCGCCGGCGTCGATGGCGTTTTCGACAAGTTCTTTGACCGCCGCCGCCGGGCGCTCGATCACCTCGCCTGCCGCGATGCGGTTGACCGCGGTCGGCGGCAGTCGGCGGATGACGGG
>CAZNXR010000106.1:0-7135 GCA_964576815.1 uncultured Caulobacterales bacterium
CGGCGGATTGCAGGGGCGGATGTAGACATATGTCCGCGGTTCAATTGGCGCCGGCAGAGCCGGCCAACACGGCGGCGACCGCTTCTTTCAACGTTGGAAGGAGCTCATTCTCGAACCATGAATTTTTCTTCAGCCAGGCGTTGTTTCGCCATGAGGGGTGCGGCGTCGGGAAGTACCGCGGGGCGAATTCCCGCCAGCGCGCAACGGTCTGCGTCAGGCCCCTGGCGCGGCCTTCGAGATGCCATGACTGCGCATACGCCCCAACCAGCACTGTCGTACGTATGTCCGGCAACGCCGCCATGACCTCGGCGCGCCAGCGCAGCGCGCATTCGCTGCGCGGCGGCAAGTCGCCGCCCTTCGAATCGTGGCCTGGAAAGCAGAAACCCATTGGGACGATCGCGACGCGCGCTTCATCGTAGAACGTCTCTTCGCCAATTCCGAGCCACTGGCGCAGGCGAACGCCCGAGGGGTCGGCGAAAGGGCGGCCGCTCGCGTGAACGCGGACGCCCGGCGCTTGTCCGAAAATGGCGAGCTGCGCCTTCGACGAAAGCTGCACCACTGGCCGCGGTTCATGCGGCAGGCGCGCACCCTCAGGCGTGTCTCGGCAAAGGCGGCAGGCGCGGATGCCGGCCAGCAAGTCGGAAAGCGTCGCTGTCAAGCGGAAGCGCTCATGTCTGGCGCGCCGCCGGCCTGTCCCAGGGACCTGGCGGGCGCGGTTTTCCCCCCGCGGGCGAGGCGGGCAGCGTTTCGCCCTTCGGTCTCGGCGCGAAATCCCTTCGAAGAAATATCGATGTCACGCACGCGTGAAACCTGCCCGGGCGAAGGCCTGGAAAATCGACCTGGATGAGGCCGGCGTCGCGCAGCAGCGCGGCGGAGTTCGGATACCAATCGGAATTATCGAGGATGATCATCCCGCCCGGCGCAAGGCGCTCGGCGGCGGCGGCGGCGCAGTCATAACGGTTGCCCTTGCAGTCGACGACGATCACGCCGAAGGACCGCCCCAGCGAACGAAAAACAGACGGCATGTCAGTCGCGTGAACGAGCTCGACATTCGCAGCGGCGTCCTGCTTCAGCTTCTCGATCCAGGCTGGATCGTTCTCCAGCGACGTCACCGATCGTGCGTGTGCGGACCAAAAGCGCGTCGATACGCCGGCCCCGAACTCGGCGACGTCGAATCCCGAAAAGTCGAGCCCTCGCAGATACTCGATGAGCGCGTAGGTGTACATCGGGATCGGCGAGCCGTCGCCCCAGACTGAGGAATTGCGGCGCACGCTTTCAACATACCCGTAGTCGGTCGCGACGATGTTCATGACGCTCGCAAGCCAGATCATCTCTCGCGGCGCTTCGATAAGACCGAGATGACCCCGCGCCTCGGCCAGCGTTTCCGGCGAGGCGTCGGGCAAGCGGGCTTGCGTCCAGAATAGCTTCTCCACCTGTCCTCGCTCGGGCCGCGGCCGCGCCCCGCTAATCTTTGGTAAGTTGCGCGAGCGCGCCGGCGTTCGCTTCCCAATTCTGACCGTCGAAGGGCCGGATTTCAACCGACCGGAACGCCGCCCGCTCCATGCAGTTGAAGTTCAGGGAATAGCCGTCGGGGTTGGAACGCGGGACGTAAAACGACTTGATCCCGCAGATCTTGCAGAAAAGGTGCTTTGCGACGCCGGTGTTGAACTGATACTTCGCAAGCGTTCCCGAATCCGTCAGCAACCGGAAACGGGACGCCGGCACGATGACGTGCAGAAAGCCGGTCATCGCGCAGATCGAGCAGTTGCAGGCGTCCGCGACGACATCGTCGTCCGTCTCCGCTTCCCAGCGGACCGCGCCGCAATGGCACCTGCCCTTTTTCCAGCTTCGGGTCATTTCATCTTGCCGATCGGCACGTAGCGGGCTTCAAACTTGAAGGGCCTCTCGGGGACTCCGGGCGTCAGGCGCATGCGCCGCGGCGCGCCGAGCGCGGCGGAGACGTCGATCGCCCGCTCGACGTCGAAAGCAAAGTCCTTGTGCGGAGAAACCCAGTCCCTGATCTCTGCGACAGCGCGCGTCTTGGCGCTCCGCCAGTCCGGCGCGACGAAGAATACGTTGCGGTGAAGCTCCTCGAACTTCGACGGGTCGTAGCCGCCGAGATTGAGAAACCAGAGACGCTGCAGGTCATTCGTCCCATCGTCCTGGGGCGCGATATCGACGCCATAGCCGTCCGCCCATTCGAGCGGCCCCCAGGCGTCAAGATGAAGGCTTTCCGGCGTTCCCCACCACTGCGTCTTGAGCGCGTCATAGCAGTCTTCGATGCGCTCGCCCGCGACGAAGCGCGTGTCGTGAAGTTCGACGTGGCAGCCTTCGACCTCACCCCCGACCACGACCGCGAAGAGCTTCATGGCGCAAGGCTGGCGAGATCGACGCCCCATATCAGGCCGATGACGGCGCCGGTCATCAGCGTCGCCAGCGTGCCGGAGATGAGCGCGCGCGGGGCGAGTTCGATAACGTCCTGACGTCGGTCAGGCGCAAGCGCGGTGAACCCGCCGATGATGATTCCAAGACTTGCAAAATTCGCAAAGCCGCAGAGCGAATAGACGATGATGAGGAATGAGCGCTCGCCGAAGGCGTCAGGTCCCTGCTTGGCGAGTTCGACATAGGCGACGAGTTCATTGACCGCCGTTTTTATTCCCATCAACGACCCGGCGTTGAACGCCTCGGACCAGGGTACGCCCGCCAGCCACATGAAGGGCGCAAATACCCAGCCGAGCATACGTTGCAGCGTCAAAGGCGCGCCGGCGACGTCCGGCGCGGCGGAAAGGATGATGTTGATGAGCGCGGCAAAGGCGGTGAACGCGATCAGCGACGCGATGATGTTGAGGTAAAGTCCAAGGCCGTCGGTGACGCCGCGGACGAAAGCATCCATGGAGCTTGCGTATTTGAAGTCGTCGGCGGCGCTCGCCGGCGTCGGCGTCGCGCCTTTCTCTTCCGGCATCATCACCTGCGCCATCAAGATCGCGGCGGGTACGGAAATGATCGACGCGACGATGATATGGCCGAGAATCGACGGATCGACCTCCGCAAGGATGGTCGCGTAGACCGCCATCACCGAACCGGCGACGGTCGCAAAGCCGCCGGTGATGATGATAAAGAGCTCCGCGCGGGAAACCTTGGACAGGAAGGGCCGGATAAGGAGCGGCGCTTCTGTCTGGCCGAGAAAAGTGTTGGCCGCCGATGACAGCGCAACCGCGCCGCCGACCCGGAAAACGCGCTGAAGCAGAAACGCCATCCCCTTCACAAAAAACTTCAGAACGCCCCAATGCCAGAGCAGCGCCGAGAGGCCGGAGAAAAAGATGACGAGCGGCAGCGCGCCGAAGGCGAAATTGAACATCGCCGCGTTGTTCTTCACCTCAAACGGCGTCTCCGCCCCGCCGAGATAGCCGAACACGAAGGAAGTCCCGGCGCGCGTCGCCGCGACGAGAGCGTCGACGACGACCTGAAGGGATGCGAGCGCCTGCTGCGCCGGGGGGACATAAAGTAGCAGCGCCGCGATCGCGATCTGGGCGGCGATCGTCCACAGGGCCGTCAAAAAGGGAAACCGGAGTTTCCTCGCCGAGAAGACCCAGGCGATCATCGTGAAAGCGACAAGACCCAAGGCGCTCTGCGCGCGCGGACCGATGCTCGCCAGATCAAACGGCAATTCCATGTCGCCCCTACCTGCCCCGGCCCCCGGCGCCCCGCGCGGCACTATGGTAAAGGGCGGCGGGAATGCAACCCTTGCGCTTCGGAAACGGTTGCGCGCCGAGCGACCCCGCCTATTGTGCGGCCCGCAAGTAGAGAGATGACAGATAATGACCGACGCCCTGCCGACGCCGCGCGCAGACCTCAAACCGAACACCCTCGCCTATGAGACGACGCCGCTCGTCAAGGCGACCGGCTTCCGCGAATATGACGCGCGATGGATCTACGGCCCGGAGATCAATCTGCTGGGCGTACAGGCGCTGGGTCTCGGCCTCGGCACGCTGATCCGGGAAGCCGGCAAGCCGCCGCGCATCGTCGTGGGGCACGATTTCCGCGGCTATTCCACCTCGATCAAGCAGGCGCTGACCGTCGGCCTGATGACCGCGGGCGTCGAAGTCAACGACATCGGCCTTGCGCTGTCGCCGGTCGCCTATTTCGCGCAGTTCGCGCTCGACATACCGGCCGTCGCGATGGTGACGGCGAGCCACAACGAAAACGGCTGGACCGGCGTCAAGATGGGCTATGAAAGGCCGTTGACCTTCGGCCCGGACGAGATGATCCGTCTGAAGGAGATCGTGCTCGGCGGCGAGGGCCGCGCGCATGCCGGCGGCGCCTATAAATGGGTTGCCGGCCTTCGCGAGCGCTATCTCGACGATCTCGCCGCCGCCGGTCCGATCAAGCGCAAGCTGAAGGTCATCGCAGCCTGCGGGAACGGCACGGCCGGCGCCTACGCGCCCGACGCGCTGAAGCGGCTCGGCGTCGAGGTCATCCCGATGGACGCCGAACTCGACCACTCGTTCCCGAAATATAATCCGAACCCGGAAGACCTCGAAATGCTGCACGCGATGCAGCGCGCCGTGAAAGAGCACGGCGCCGACATCGCGCTCGGCTTCGACGGAGACGGCGACCGTTGCGGCGTCGTCGACGACGAGGGAGAGGAGATCTTCGCCGACAAGATCGGCGTGCTTCTCGCCCGCGACTTGTCCGCGCTCAATCCGGGCGCGCAGTTTGTCGTGGACGTGAAGTCGACAGGCCTTTTTCTCACCGATCCGGTGCTGATCAGGAACGGCGCCAAGACGCTCTACTGGAAGACCGGGCACTCCTACATCAAACGCAAGAGCCATGAACTCGGCGCGCTCGCCGGATTCGAAAAGTCGGGCCATTTCTTCTTCAACAAGCCGATCGGGCGCGGCTATGACGACGGGCTTGTGGCGGCGATCGCGCTGTTGAAGATGCTCGATCGCAATCCCGACAAGAAGCTTTCCGATCTCCGCAAGTCGCTTCCCAAGACCTGGCAGTCGCCGACCATGTCCCCGAAATGCTCAGACGAGACGAAATACGGCGTCATCGATAAGGTCGTTGCGGAAATCGAAGCGCGCGCCAAACGCGGCGACAAGATCATCGGGCAGAAAGTCCGCGACGTCGTCACCGTCAACGGCGTCCGCATCACCGCCGAGGACGGCACATGGGGACTTATCCGCGCCTCGTCCAACAAGCCGGAGCTGGTCGTCGTCATCGAGAGCCCTACCTCGGAGGCGAACATGCGCGCCATGTTCGCCGAACTCGACGCCGTTTTGCGCCAGCACAAGGAGGTCGGCGCGTACAACCAGACGATCTAGGGGCGCTTGGAAAGTATGCTTGACAGGCGGGCGATCGGCATGTAAAGGACCCTTGTCAGCCCTGAAGGGTTCCTCGGTCTAATGTCACGCTTGAGTTTCATTTTCCTGGGCGGGGACGCGAGCCAGCCCCATGTGCGGCGCATGGCCTGGCGCGTCGGGCTTGCTTCGATGGTGTTTGGCTTCGGGTTCGGCCGATACGACATCGGCTTCCAGCCCATTTCGCAGCCTGTGGCGTTTGGCGCGGCCGCGGCCACATTGCTCTTCACGCTCTTCCTCGCGAATGAGTATCGCCATTTCTATGTGCGTTCGGACGAACTCGTTCGGCGGACGCTGGTGGCGAGCCTTGCGGTCGCGGGGCTGCTGGCGATGGCGGCTACCGGCCTCTACGGCGTCTTTGAATTGCTGTTCCCGATACCGCCGATACCGATGATCCTTGTCTTCCTGTTCGCCGTCATCGTGAATTCGATCGCATGGATGGTTGCGGCCTGGAAAACTTCGTGAAGAACATTCTGCCCGAGTTAAGAGCGCGCCGAAACTGGAGCCAGGGCGACCTCGCGGCCGCGCTCGGCGTGTCGCGGCAGACCGTCAACTCGATTGAAAAGGAACGCTACGATCCGTCGCTGCCGCTAGCGCTGAAGATCGGCCGACTTTTCGAAACACAGGTGGAAAGAATATTTCTGGAAGGAGAATCGCCATGAACGCTGAACTTGGCTGCGCGGGCCACGAACTTCCCGGCCGGCTTGTCGCCCTCGTAAAATTCGCGAGCGGCGTCGTCGTCCGCCAGACGCTGGCGCAGATAGCCGCCAAGGCCGGACATTTTGAACGCATCGCCGGGATCGGCCCGGCGCCGTCTTTTTAATCTGTACAAGGAGTAGAGGCATGCTTGCTTTGAAATCCCATTTGAAGTCGTTTCGCCGCGCGCTCGCCATAGGGGCCGCCGCCGCTATGCTCAGCGTAGAGGCTGGCGCGGAAGACAACGTCGGACCGGCGATGTGGCGCATGACGGACGCCGATTCCGAGATCTATCTGTTCGGCACGTTTCATATTCTTCCCCCGACGCTCAACTGGACGACCGCCGGGCTTGATGAGGCGATGAAGAGAACGCCCTTCACCATGACCGAGGCCGACACCGACAGCCCGGAATCGCAAACGAAAATGGGGGCTCTTGTTCAAGAGCTTGGACTGAACCCGCCCGGCGTCACGCTTTCCTCGCAGCTCGGTCCGGCGCGCGCAAAGCAGTTCGGGGTCGTCGCGGAGAAGATCGGCTTGCCGATGGCCGCGCTTGAACCGATGCGTCCCTGGCTGGCGCTCCTGTCGCTCGCCGTCGGCGCGATGCAAGCCCAAGGCTATACCTCGGAGGCCGGCGCGGAAACGATCATCCTCAACCGGGCGGCGGCGCAGAAGGACAAGATAGCCCATCTCGAAACGGCGGAATTCCAGATCCGGGCGCTCGCGAGCCTCAGCACCGATGAATGGCTCGCCGATTTCGAGCGCAGCCTTGAGCAGATCGCCGATTTCCAGGGGTTTTCGAAGCGCACGCTCGAAGCCTGGCGGACGGGCGACCTGCAGTCGATCGACAAGGAAATGATCGGCCCGATGCGCGACGCCGCGCCGGACGCCTACAAGACCCTGATCGTCGATCGCAACACGAACTGGGTCGGCCGGATCGAAGAAATCATGGCGGGTTCTGACGATTATTTCATCGCAGTCGGCGCCGGTCACCTGATCGGAGAGGACGGCGTCGTCGAAATGCTGGAGCGCAAAGGCTACGCAATCGAACGCGTGCAGTAGCCGGGCATCGCGGCAAG
>CAZNXR010000107.1:0-6593 GCA_964576815.1 uncultured Caulobacterales bacterium
GGGCGCGCGCACGAAGGCGCCCGACGGGCGGTCGCTTCGCCCCGGTGAGCGCCTTGCGAGCGCGTTCGAGAAGATGAGCCCCGCCTATGTCAAGCTCGGCCAGTTCATGGCGACGCGGCCCGATATCATCGGTTTCGACATGGCGCGCGATCTCGGGCGCCTGCAGGACCGGATGCCCGCCTTTTCGCGCGCCGAGGCCGTCGCCGAGATCGAGCGCGCCTTCGGCAAGCCGCTTGCCGATCTGTTCACGGAGTTTTCCGAGCCGATCGCCGCCGCCTCGATCGCGCAGGTCCACCGTGCGACGCTGAAGGACGGGCGGCAGGTCGCGGTCAAGGTGCTCCGCCCACGGATCGAGCCGCAGGTGACCGCGGAGTTCCGCGCCTTCTCCCGCGCCGCCCGCTTTCTGCAGGGCCTTTCCGCGACGACGCGGCGGATGGAGCCCGTCCGGTTCGTCGAGACGCTGAAGGCGGCGGCGGCCGTCGAGCTTGACCTCCGGATGGAGGCTTCCGCCGCCTCAGCGCTGAAAGAAGACCTGAAGGACACGCCCGGCGTGCGCGTGCCGGAAATCATCTGGCCCCTGACGGCGCGGCGCGTGTTGACGCTCGAATGGATCGACGCGACGCCCATCGGCGATCTTGCGGCGCTGGGCGCGCGCGGGGTCGACCAGCGCGCGCTCGCCCGCCGCGTCATCGGCGTTTTTCTGACGCAGGCCCTGCACAAAGGCTTTTTCCACGCCGACATGCATCAGGGAAACCTGATGATCGACGGCGAAGGACGCCTCACCCTCGTCGATTTCGGCATTATGGGCCGGCTCGACGAGCCGACGCGGCGCACCTTCGCCGAGATCATCCACGGCTTCATCACCCGCGATTACATGCGCACCGCGAAGGTGCATTTCGACGCCGGCTACGTGCCGAAGGCGCATTCGATCGAGGCGTTCGCGCAGGCGCTGCGCGCCGTCGGCGAGCCCCTGTTCGGCCTTTCCGCCGACCGCGTCGATATGAGCCGCGTTCTCCAGCAGCTTTTCGACGTGACCGCGCTGTTCGACATGCACCTGCGCCCTGAACTTGTGCTCCTTCAGCGCACGATGGTGACGGTCGAAGGCGTCGCGCGGACGCTCGACCCCGCCATCAACATGTGGGAGGCCGCGACTCCGGTCGTGCGCGCGGCGATCGCCGACGCGATCGGCCCCAAACGCCAGTTCGACCGCCTGCGCGAGGCGACGCTGAAAGCCCTCGACATCGCCCCGCAATTGCCGCGCTATGTCGAGACGATCGCCGCCGCTTCGGCGCGCGTCTCCGACGAGAATTTCGGCGGCGGGGCCGCAGCATCAGAATCGCTGATGCGCGACCTGACGCGGGAGCGCCGGCTGATGCGCGGCGCCTTGTGGTTCGCCGGCGCGGCGGCGATAGCGCTCGCCGCCGTTATCGCTTTGCGCTGATCGCCCTCGCGCCGAGAAACGCCGTCGCGCTCATCGGCGCAAAGACGATCCATTGCGGCAGCGTCAAGGGCGCGACGTCGAACCGGACGATCAGCAGCCAGCCGATCAAGGTGAACGCCAAAGCCAGGCCGGCGACCGCATAGGCGCTGTCGGCCTTGCGCCGCCAGAACAGGGCGTCGGCGCATAGCAGCGCCATTCCCGCCAAAATGACCGTGACCCCATGCCAGCAAAGATAAAGCGTCAAACGCGGCAGGGTCTCAAGGTCGCTAGCAAGGAGCGGCTCCGCGATCAGCCGACCGCCGATGAAAACATGGATCAGCGACATCGCGATCGCGAGCAGCAGCGCGGTTGCAAGAGACAGGCGGACCATGCCGCCGCCGTAGACCGCCGGCGCCCGAAAGGAAAGCGCGGCGGCGGAGCTTCGATAAAATTTTAGGCGATTTGCTCAAGGCTCCTTGGCATTCATTAGCGATCATCCTTCTCGCGGCGGGAAAGGGCGACGATGTTCGGGTTGAAGTTTGGAGCGAAGAAGCGGCCGGCGGCCGGTGAACTCGTCATTGTACGGCTGAATGCGCGACTGCAGCCGATGCATCGAGGCGAGCATTTCGAAGATCCGCTCGCCGACGTGCTGTCGGAGCTGGGGCTCGGCGAGGTGACCGGCGGGGGCACGCAGCTTTCCGGCGACGACGCCGGGATTTCGTTTTGCGATATCGAACTGCGGCTTCCCGACACGGGTGAGACCGCGCTCGCCGCGCTGATCGCGGCGCTGGAAGAACTCGGCGCGCCGAAGGGCTCGAAACTGCTCGTCGGCGACAGCGACGACGAAACCCCGTTCGGCGCCCATGAGGGCCTCGCCCTCTTCCTCAACGGGACCGGGCTTCCCGACGAGGTCTACGCGTCCTGCGACATCAACCACGTCATCGAGGAACTTGACCGGCTGATGGGCGATGATGGGAGGTTCAGGAGCTACTGGGAAGGGGCGACCGACACGGTCCTTTACTGCTACGGCCCCTCCTTCGCGGCGATGCGCGAAGCGATCGAGCCGCTGCTCGCCGGTTATCCGCTCTGCCGGAAGGCCCGCGTCGAACAGATCGCGTAGTCGGTCACCGTCGTTGGCGCCACATTGCTCTCTTGCGTTAAGCCACGCGCCGCCATATGATATCAACTTGATATCATTATCAGTCTTTCCGAGTGCACCATGGCTCAGGTTGTCGTCCGAAAACTAGAATCCCACGTCCTTGAACGACTTAAGCGCCGTGCGAAAAGGGCGAACAAGCCTTTGGAGCAAAGCTTGCGCGAAATCTTGTCCAAGGCTGCAGGCCCCGATCCAGCGGAGGCGCTCGCCCGCGTCCGGCAGTTTCGTTCCAATTTGCCATATATCGATCTCGACGCCACCGATCTCATTCGGGAAGATCGCGACAGATGAGTTCGGCGGTCGTCGATGCTAGCGTTGCGGTGAAGTGGTTTATACCGCAGCCGCTGACTGAAATAGCGGAGCAAGCGCTTAAATGGGAACTCGCCGCGCCTGACTTGATTCTTCCCGAAATCGGCAACGCGCTCTGGAAATATGTTCGCGCGGGAATCATCGGACGCGAGGTCGCCCTCGCAGCGCTGAATGAGATTGAATATGCCTACTTTGATGTGATTGCGCTGGATGAGAAATCCATTAGGCGAGCGTTGGAGTTGGCCGCGGACTTGGACCATCCGATCTACGATTGCGTTTATATGGCGGTCGCGGAGAAGCTTGACCGGCCGGTTCTCACCGATGATCAAAAATTCCTCGCCGCGGCGCGACGGGGCGGAATCGACGTCATCGCACTTACGGATTTCTGATGGGCGGAAAAGAAAAGCGCGTCCTTCTCATCATCGGCGGCGGCGTCGCCGCCTATAAATCGCTCGAACTCATCCGCGAGCTTTCAAAGCGCGGGATCGGCGCGCGCGCGATCCTGACCAAGGCGGGCGCGGAATTCATCACGCCCTTGTCGGTCGGGTCGTTGACCGGCGAGAAGGTTTTTTCAGACCTCTTCAATCTCACCGACGAAGCGGAGATGGGGCATATAGAGCTCTCACGCTCGGCCGACCTCATCGTCGTCGCGCCGGCGACCGCCGATTTGATGGCGAAGGCGGCGAGCGGCCTCGCGAACGACCTCGCCTCGACCGCGCTTCTTGCGACCGACAAACCGGTTCTCTACGCCCCGGCGATGAATGTCAGGATGTGGGAGGCGAAGCCGACGCAGCGCAACCTCCGTACCCTGATCGATGACGGGGCGATGATCGTCGGCCCCAACGCCGGCGAAATGGCCTGCGGCGAGTTCGGACCGGGGCGCATGGCCGAGCCGCTCGAAATCGCCGACGCCGTCGAGGCGTATTTCTGCCGCACGCTCAAAGGCCCGCTGACCGGCAAGCGCATTCTCGTCACCGCCGGGCCGACGCACGAGCCGATCGATCCGGTGCGCTACATCGCCAATCGCTCTTCGGGAAAGCAGGGCTACAAGATCGCCGGGTCGCTCGCGCGGCTCGGCGCCGAGGTGACGCTGGTCTCCGGGCCGACAGATCTGCGCAGCCCCGCGGGGCCGAAGACCGTGCGTGTCGAGAACGCGCGCGCCATGCTCGCCGCGGTCGAGGCGGCGCTCCCCGCCGACTGCGCAGTGATGTGCGCCGCCGTCGCCGACTACCGGCCCGAGATCGAGACCGATCACAAAATCAAGAAGGAGCGCGGCGGCCTCACCAGCATTCCACTGTCGGAAAATCCCGACATCCTGAAGACCGTCGCGCAATTGAAGTCAGGGCGCCCCACGCTCGTCGTCGGCTTCGCCGCCGAGACCGACGATATCGTCGCGCATGCGCGCGCCAAGCGCCTCAGAAAGGGCTGCGACTGGATCGTCGCCAATGACGTCTCGGCGGGCGAGCACTGCGCGATGGGCGGCGACAAAAACGCCGTCACCCTGATCACCGAAAACGGCGAGGAGCGCTGGCCCGAAATGTCGAAGGACGCCGTCGCCGACCGCCTCGCAAGACGCATTGCGGCGGCGCTCGGCGCCCCGCCGCTGACGCCGGCAAGGGCGGCGGAGTAAGCCTACTCCCCCGCCGCGCGCCTTATCGGCTCTGCTGTCTCCGCAGCGCGCGCCGCCATGGCGGCGTCGATGGCGGCGAGGCGCTCGCCGCGCGCGAGGCGCTGGACGCCGACATAGTCGAGCTTGCCGGTGCCGAGGATCGGCACTTCCTTCACCGAGACGAGTTTTTTCGGCACCGCAATTTCGGGGACGCCGTGGTTCTGCGCCCAGGCGAGCAGCGCCGAGCGGTCGGGGGCCGGGTGATCCGTGACGAGCACGATCTGCTCGCCCTTGCGGTCGTCAGGCAGGATCGCGGCGGCGTGCATGTTGTCGGGCCATAGCGACGTCGCGCAGTTTTCGACGACTGCGAGCGAAACCATCTCGCCGCCGATCTTGGCGAAGCGCTTCATCCGTCCACGGATCGCCATGTAGCCCGCCTCGTCGAAGGCGACGACGTCGCCGGTGTCGTGCCAGCCGTCCGCCGGGGGCGTGACGACGCCGGGCGCGTCCGGCGTGATATAGCCCTGCATGATATTGGGGCCGCGCACATAGAGCCGCTTGCCGGGCGCAAGGCCCTCGACCTCTTCGAGTTTCACTTCGATGCCGGGAAGCATCTTGCCGACCGTGCCGTTGCGGATGTCGCCCGGCTGGTTTGCGGCGAGGACGGGCGAGGCCTCCGTGACGCCGTAGCCTTCGAGGACTTCAAAGGAGAAGCGCCGCTCCGCCATCTGGCGCGTTTCGTCCTTCACCCGTTCGGCGCCGCAGACCGCAATGCGCAGCGAGGACATCGCGCCTTCATCCGCCGCCCGCATATATTGCTGGAGGAAGGTGTCGGTCGCGAAGAGGACGGTCGCGCCCGTCTCGTGAATTCGCTTCGGGATCGCCTTCGTCTGCAGGGGTGAGGGATGCAGCGCGACGGGATAGCCGTTGAGGATCGGCCACAGCGTGCCCGCCGTCAGCCCGTAGCAATGGAAAGTCGGCAGCGGATTGAAGAAAACGTCCGTATCGAGAATTTCGACGTGCTCGGCGATCTGGTAGATGTTCGACAGAATATTCGAATGGCTGAGCGCGACGCCTTTGGGGTCGCCTTCCGTCCCTGACGTGAAGAGGATGATGCCGAGGCTGTCCGGTTCCGGGCTCGCCGAGAAGAGGCGCGGCATCAGCGGCCCCAAGACCGCGCGCCCCTTGTCGAGCGGCGTCAGCGCTTCCTTCATGTCTTCGAGGTAGAGGAAATCGACATCGGGCTCGAGTTCGGCGATCAGGCTTTCGAGCTTCCCGATCTCAATGAATTTCCGCGCAGTGACGACCTTCTTCACTTCCGCCGCGCGCGCCGCCGCCCGGAGGTTTCGCGCGCCCGCCGTAAAGTTGAACATCGCCGGCGTGCGCCCCTGCGCGAAGGCCGCCATCAGCGCGATGACGGCGCCGGCGCCTGTCGGCATGAGGATGCCGACTTTCTCGCCGGGCGAGGTCGCGCGCGCGAGCGGGCCGCCAAGCGCAAAGCTTGCGCGGATGATTTCCGCATAGGTCAGTTCCCGCCCGTCGCCGTCGATGACGGCGACCGCCTTTGCGCCCTTCTGGCGGGCCGCGGCGAGCAAGGCGTGAAATATCGATTTACGCGCACGGCGTTCGATACGCCGGAGGGTTTCGTCCATTAAGCGCCCCTGAAGGGAGAGCCGCTCCCAATCGGCTCTCTCGGTCTCCATCCGCCGCCTTCCCAAACGGCTGGCGAAGACCCTTGTTGTTGTCGCTGGACCGTTCCCCGACGAGCCCAGGCCGCGAAGCGCCCCCGCCCAGGGGACCGCACGGCTTGTTTTCAATCACTACTAGATGGAGAGCGCCGGGCCAACCGGCAAGCACCCCATTAGTAGTGAACGCTTACTCACAAAAGCGGTTGGCGGACCTTTGTCAAATGAGCGCTTACTCGCAACCCGCAAATGGGCGCGGACCGGTAAGGGCGGCGCGCCGACGCTTTCACCCTCGCCTTCCCGCCGGACGACGCTAGAGTCCGATCGCCAGAGAAGGACCCGTCGATGACCGAAGCCGGCCGCCCTTTCCCTCCCCGCGTTCTTGTCCGGCGCCTGCCGCATGGCGAGGGGCTT
>CAZNXR010000107.1:6603-7081 GCA_964576815.1 uncultured Caulobacterales bacterium
CCGGTAAGGGTGGCGCGCCGCCGCTTTCACCCTCGCCTTCCTGCCGGACGGCGCTAGACTCCGTCCGCCAGAATGGGACCGCTGATGACCGACGCCGGCCGCCCTTTCCCTCCCCGCGTTCTTGTCCGGCGACTGCCGCATGGGGAGGGGCTTGCGCTTCCCGCCTATGAAACGGCGCTCGCCGCGGGGGCCGACCTGCGCGCCGCGGTGCCTGAAAACGCGCCGCTCCTCCTCCAGCCGGGCGCGCGCGCGATGGTGCCGACGGGCCTTGCGATCGCCCTGCCGGCGGGATGGGAGGCGCAGGTGCGCGCGCGGTCGGGCCTCGCCGCGAAGTTCGGCGTCGGCCTCGTCAATGCGCCAGGCACCATCGACGCCGACTATCGCGGCGAAGTGAAGGTGATCCTGATCAATCACGGCACGGACGAATTCATCATCCGCCGCGGCGACCGCATTGCGCAAATGGTGATCGCGCCGGTCG
>CAZNXR010000108.1:0-7066 GCA_964576815.1 uncultured Caulobacterales bacterium
GTGTCGCACTCGCGCCGATGGACGATATCTGGGCGCGCGATTTTGGCCTGTCGAACGCCGCGGACCCGATCCTCTTCCGCTACACGGCCGCTGGCCAGGGGAGCGGCACGCGCGGTCAACGCGATGCGGACCACGTGCAGGCCGCTTTGGTATCGCTTGCGCGCGCTGCGGGCCTATCGTTCAAGCCCAGCGCTCTCCTCAACGATGGAGGAAACCTCGTCGATGACTATGCCGGCAATGCCGTCCTCAGCCGCAAATTCCTGAGCGACAACCGGCTGAGTGAGGATCAGGCCCGGGCGAAGCTGCGCGAGCTGGGTCTTGTCAACATCGCCTTCATCGAAGCCGACGAACAGGGTGGCCTTGAACATGCCGA
This sequence comes from uncultured Caulobacterales bacterium, assembly GCA_964576815.1. Classification (GTDB taxonomy): domain Bacteria; phylum Pseudomonadota; class Alphaproteobacteria; order Caulobacterales; family Parvularculaceae; genus Amphiplicatus. The sequence goes on from CAZNXR010000108.1 coordinate 374, forward strand.
TGGCGTGGTCGCTTTTGTGAATACGAACACGCTCATCGTCAATTCCTATCCTGAAGATCAAGCCTACGCGCGCGCCTTGCGTGCCGATCTCGAACGCGGTCTGCCCGGCGTCATCATCCACGAGATTGTCACGCCCTATGATGGCTCTGCCATCTACGACGAACGCTTTGGATCCGCCTGCGGGCTCTATACCAATGCGCTTGTAACGCCGGACCGAATTTATCTACCGCAGTTCGGCATCCCCGAAGATGCTATCGCGCTTCAGCAAGTCCAAGCTGCGACGCTGCGTGAAGTCGTGCCCGTGAGATCAGATGGCGTATGTCATATGGGTGGCGGCGTTCGATGCATGTCATGGCAGTTGCGCGGCGCCAATGCCGATTTGTTGCTGCAACGGCTTGGAAAGACCGCTCGATAACTGGCAACCAGAACAGGCTACGATAGCTCCGATTTGCGTTCTTCTGCGACCGGCAGGATCGCTTCAGTTCGGTCATCAGGATACAAGGCCGCCACTCGGCGGGAGATCGCCGGAAACGATCAGTCTGCTTTCGCGAAGTGTGCCATTTGGTCCGCATGCGCTTTTACAAAGGCCGGCCGTGCCGTCAGCCGCGCGACATAGGCGTGGCAAGCCCGATAACTGGCGAGGCCGTCGAACTTGTTCAACTGCCGCAGCACGTCCGCCATGAGGAGGTCGGCTACGGTGAATCGACCGGCCACTAGCCACTCGCGGTTGGCCAGCACTGCTTCCATCCGCTCAAGCCTCACCTTCATGAAGCCTTCTACGAACTCGGCCTCGGGCGATGCGCCGGGAAAGCTCATGAACCGGAACAGCGCCCACGGCTGGGCGGGCAGATCGACCGAGTTCAGCGCGGCGATCACCCACGACACCACCTCGGCCCGGCCGCGCGGATCGGCGGGCATCAGCGTCGTGCTCTTCTCGCCGAGATGCAGCAGAATCGCGCCGCTCTCGAAGATGGTGAGATCGCCATCGGTCAGCCACGGCACCTGGCCGAAGGGCTGCGCGGCGAAATGCGCTGCGCCTTTGTCACGAAACGATGTGCTCTCCACACGGTAGGGCAGCTGAGCCTCTTCAAGTGCCCAGCGCACACGCAGGTCGCGCACAAGGCCGCGGGGCGGTTCTGGAACCCAGTCATAGGTGGTAAGGATAAGTTCGCTCATGGGGCAACTCCAAGGAAGACGGGAAGCTTGTCGAGAAGGCCATTCCACCCTTGCTCGTGGCTGGTGCAGGCGGCCTCGTCTGGCAGGTGTTCATGGGTAAGGGTGAGTTCGGTTCCGCCTTCAAACGGCTTGAGGCGGAGCGTCACCAGCGATTGCGGTTCCGGCGAGCCGGGCAAGTCCCAGGTGAAGACAAGTTTCTTTTCGGGTACGACCTCGCGATAGATTCCGGTCGGATTGTGCTCGTCGCCATTGAGCAGCCGGAACACGACGCTGAAGCGGCCGCCGGGACGCACGTCCACCTCAACGCTGAGGTCGGCCCCGCGTCGGGACCCCACCATTGCATCATCAGTGCCGGCTGCGTAATCGCTGCCCAGACACTCGCGGGCGGGGCTTTGATTCTGCGCACGATGGTCACGCTCAGGAGTTGACCTTTCATCGCTCGCCGCCTTCCTCAACAAGCGCAACAAGTCGATCAAGGCTTATTGTCCAGAAGCGCTCATAGCGGTTGAGCCACGCTATCGCTTCCTGCATCGGCGTGGCGGATACGTTCACCGCTACCGTGCGGCCCACCTTAGTCCGTGTGATCAATCCGGCATCCGACAAAACATCCAGATGCTTCGTCATGCCAGGCAGTTTCAGCGAAAAAGTCTCGGCGAGATCGCTGACCGAGAGGCCAGGTTCGTCGATCAGCCGTTGCAGGACGCCGCGTCGGGTGGGATCGGAAAGCGCCCAGAATGTACGATCCAAGCCGGAGGAATATTGCTTCGCCATGTAGCGAAGTATCGTTCCTCGCGGTTACAGTGTCAATCGTCTGCTTGGGGCCAATCTCGGCCGTTCAACTAATTTATGGGTCCGGAGCCTAAGCCGTCGTATCGACATGGGCGCCGTTCGGCGTCACGTTTGCAGGCTCGCCGGTCGAGACGATCACCATCGCGGCGCGCAAGACGCGGTCGCCGATGATGAAGCCCGTCTGCGCGGTTTCGGCGACATAGCCGGCGGGAACGCCGGCGGCTGGCGCCTGCGCGACCGCCTGATGCAGGTTCGGGTCGAACTTTTCGCCCCTGGGGTCGATTTTCTTGACGCCATGGCGTTCGAGTGCGGCGACCAGCGAACGCTCCGTCATGCGCACGCCAGCGGCAAAGCCAGAGAGCGCTTCGCGACTCGCCTCGGCGCCGTCGGCCGGCAGGGTCTGCAGCGCGCGGTCGAAAATGTCGGCGACATTGACGAGGTCGCGCGCGAAGGAGGCGATGGCGTAGCGGCTCGCGTCCTGCTTCTCGCGCTCGCCGCGCCGGCGGGTGTTTTCAACCTCGGCGGCAAGGCGGAGGATGCGGTCATTGAGCGCGGCCGCCTCGTCTTCAAGCGCGGCGATTCTCGCAGCCCCCGCGTCGTCGGATTGGGGCTCGGCGTTTTCTTCCGGCTGGCCGTCGTTCGGCGCGTAATCGGGATCGCTCGTCATGGGGCGTAAGGGCTCGCGTCTCGTTTTGTGGAAGAGCCGATGTACGGGCCCGGACAAGCTATTTCAACCGTCGGGAGACGACCTCGGCGGCGTAGTCGACGATCGGGATGATGCGGGCGTAATTGAGCCGGGTCGGCCCGATGACGCCAAGGACGCCGACGATGTTGTTGCCCCCATCGCGATAGGGTGCGACGACGACCGACGAGCCGGAAAGGGAGAAGAGACGGTTCTCCGAGCCGATGAAGATCTTGACCCCCTCGGCCTCGCGCGCGGCGTTGAGGACCTCGATCACGTCCCGCTTTTTCTCAAGATCGTCGAACAGCATCCTGACGCGCTCAAGGTCGGCGCCGGCGCCCTCGTCGAGCAGGCGCCCGCGCCCGCGCACGATCAGCGAGGTGCGCTCGGCGCTTGAAATCTCCGCGACGCCGTCGGCGACAAGGCGGGCGGTCAATTCGTCAAGCGCGGCCTTGTTCTGCTCGATTTCTTTCAAGATCGCCTCGCGCGTCTCGCCGATCGTCCGGCCTTTGAGGCGCGCGGCGAGATAGTTGCCGGCGGAGGTAACGCCCGACACGGTGAGGCCCGGCGGCGTCTTCATCACGCGGTTTTCGACGCGGCCGTCCTCGAAAACGAGAACGGCGAGCGCCTCGCCGGGATTGGTCGCGACAAATTCGATGTGGCGCAGCGGCGCCTCGATCTTCGGCGCCACGACAAGGCTCGCCGCCTTTGTGAGGCCGGAAAGTCTCGCCGCCGCCTGTTCGAGAACGGTGCCGGCGTTTTCTTCCTCGCCCGCGACATCGAGGGCGCGGCGCTCGTCATCGGAAAGATCGCCGAGCTGGAGAAGGCTGTCGACGAACAGGCGAAGGCCCATCTCCGTCGGCAGTCGCCCCGCCGAAATATGCGGCGCGTGGAGAAGGCCGAGATCGGTGAGATCGGCCATCACATTGCGGATCGTCGCCGGCGAAACCGCGATGCGCCGGTCATGGCTCAAGGTGCGCGAGCCGACCGGCTCGCCGGTCTCAAGGTAAGACTCGACGATCTGCCGGAAAATCTCGCGCGAGCGCGCATCGAGGTCGGAAAGAACGCTCATGGGCGATTAGATAGCGAAAGTCGCGGCGTTTCGCCAATAACCGCTGAAATCGGCGTTCAAGGGAGAATGACTGGCGGCGACGGAAAGCGGCGGGCGCCGAGAAACACGCTGCGCTTGATGGGATCCGCAAGGATGGCGGTAAGTTCCGCGCGCGCCGTCTCCGCGTCCAGGAACTCTTCGGCGGTTCGCGTGCGCGCAATAACCAGCACCCGGCGTTGATAGGCGGTGGCGGCGCCGGTGTCGTCCGGCGATGTCGCCGCGTGCTGGCCGAGATCGACGCCGAAGACGAAGGTTTCGCCGCAGTCCGGGTGACGCGCCGCCCAGCGCCGCGCAGCGTCAGCGGCAGCCGACGCGCGCAGCCGCGACCGCGCGGCGTTGCGGTCGGCCGGGCCTTCTTCGGACGCCGAGCCCGTCACGGCGACCCATGCCTTGCCGCAAAGGAGCGCAGCGTCCGATTCATCCGTAAACGGCCTATTGTTCGCCATCCACACCGGTCCGCGCCTGCTGATGAGAGGGTCCTTGAAGGTCCAGTCAAAGCGGGTTTCGCCAAAGGCCACAAAGGGACCCTCATCGACGATCTCGGGAACTGGATCCGCGCCTTCCAACAGCTCCTCGACATCATCCCCTGGCGTCGCTTCTAGTTCGACGGCGACGGCGACCGGCGTTTCGGGCGCCGCCGTCGGCGCGCAGCGCAGCACGAACCAGACGAGCGCCAGCGTCAGGATGATGAGGAGCAACGGCAAGGATTTCGGGAAGCCGCGCCGGCGATAAGGGCTGTCGTCACTCTCCTCGCGGGCGATGAAGGCCAGAAAAGCGGTTAGGACGCCTCCGGCGCCGAAAAGGGCCGCGCCCGCCGCGGCAAGGAAGCATAGAAGCCCTGGCGACGGCCCCCCAAACAGGATTTCGAATAGGTCGGTCGCCTCGCGCCCCGCCGTCCGCGCAACAATCAGCGTGCCCGCGACCACCATGATCGCCGCGAATATGGCGGCGGCGATTGCCCGGACTGGCGTCATTGCGACCCCCGCGCAGTTCCCCAGCCTGGATCGGATGCCAAGCCGGCATCAAAGGTTAACGGGGCGCGGCCCAAATGCAAAGCGGTCCGCGGGCCGGCGGGTTCGCTATTTTGGCTTCACGAAGCGAAGCGCCATGCGGTCGCTTTCCCCGATCGCAGCATAGGGCGCGCTGTCGAAGGACGGGTTCGGCTCCTGCCCATAGGCCGACGATCGGAGGTTGGGCGGCAGCGTCCAGACGCCGAACGGGTGGTCGCGATCGTCGGCGGGGTTCGACAGAATTTCCGAACGGGCATCGAGCTTGAAACCGGCGCGCGTCGCCGCGTCGATGACGAAGGCTTCGGTGACATAGCCCGTCGCGGCTTTCGGATCCTGCACGGCGCCTTCGGCGTTGCGGTGTTCTTCGATTGCGAGGATGCCGCCCGGCTTCAGGACCGCAAAGGCCTGCGCCAGGATCTGGTCGAGTGTGCCGGCCGCCATCCAGTTGTGGATGTTGCGTCCGTTGAGCACGAAATCGACCGAGCCCGGTTCGCCGAGGCGCGCCGTCTTGGCGCCGAAATTCACATAGGCGACCTTGCCGTAGAGCGCTTCATCCGCGAAGCGCGCCTCGAACCGTGCGCGGCCGTCGCGCGCGCCCTGCGACAATTCCGGATTGCCGAGATCGGCGGCGGTCGCGATGTAGTTTCCGTTCGTCATGCGCGCATAGGGCGCGAGGATCTCAGTCCAGTAGCCGCCGCCGGGCTGCAGTTCGAGGACAGTCATGCCGGGCTTCAATCCCCAGAAGGAGAGCGCGTCGGCGGGCTTACGCCACGCGTCACGCGCGGCATTCGCCGGCGTGCGCCAGGCGCCGGCGACGGCGTCAGCAAGCGCCGTATCGGCCTTTGCGGGCGCTTCGGCCGCAGCGTCCTTAGGCGCGGTCGCGGAAGCGCAGGCGGCGAGGGAAACAAGCACGGCGGCGGCGATCGCGAACTTAACGAGTTTCATGAAAGGGACCCCTTGATTGTCTTCTCAACGGCGTTCCTAACCGGCCTTCCTTGCCGGGTGAAGGCTACGGCCTCTGACAATTTCGTCATCGCCATGGCCGCCTCGACTTTCGGAGGGGCGGCCTTTAGGGCTCTCGCGCAACAGCAGGAGCCTCCTCGATGCGCCCCTCAGGCCGGACCTTCAACGAAATGCGCGCCGTCAGCCTAGAACCGGGCGTCGCCAGGCACGCCGAGGGTTCCTGCCTCGTCAAATTCGGCGACACGCATGTGCTCTGCACGGCTACTTGGGACGAGATGACGCCGCCCTGGCTCAGGGGGCAGGGGCGGGGCTGGGTGACTGCCGAATACGGCATGCTGCCGCGCTCGACCCATGAACGGATGAAGCGCGAAGCGAAGGGCGGGCAGTCAGGCCGCACACAGGAAATCCAGCGTCTTATCGGGCGCGCCTTGCGCGCGGTCGTCGATCTCAAAGCGCTCGGTGAACGGCAGATCCTCATCGACTGTGACGTATTGCAGGCGGACGGCGGGACCCGCACCGCCTCGGTCACCGGCGCCTGGGTGGCGCTCGCGCAGTGTTTCAAATGGGCGACAGCGAACGGCGTCATCAAGGCGAACCCGCTGATCGACCAGGTCGCAGCGGTCTCCTGCGGCATCGTCAACGGCGCCCCGGCGCTCGACCTCGATTATGCCGAGGATTCCAATGCCGGCACCGACGCCAATTTCGTGATTACGGGGAAGGGCGGGCTGGTCGAAGTTCAAGGGACGGCCGAGGGCGCGCCCTTTTCCGACGAGCAATTCCTGGCGCTCTTGGCGCTTGCCCGGGCAGGCTGCGCCGACCTGTCGCGGCGCCAGCGCGAAGTCGTTTAGACCGGCGGTCGATGGATCTCGATCGCCAGCCGGTCTCGTCTTTTTCGTGGTCGCGCCGGGTTTCGAAAAACCGGTAGCTCCATTATTCGACCTGCGCTCTTAGGCGACTTCAGC
>CAZNXR010000109.1:0-7057 GCA_964576815.1 uncultured Caulobacterales bacterium
CCCCGGCGCGTCCGCGGTGCTCAACCGCGGCTTCGTCACCTATTCTAATGATGCGAAGGTCGAAATGCTTGGCGTGCCCCTGGCGCTCATCGCCCGGTACGGCGCGGTCAGCGGGCCGGTTGCGCGCGCGATGGCGAAAGGCGCGCTCGATCATTCGCGCGCCGATATCGCCGTGTCGGTCACCGGCGTTGCAGGACCTTCGGGCGGCAGCGCCAGAAAGCCCGTCGGCCTCGTGTGGTTCGGACTGGCGGTGAAAGTCGGCACGGCGCGGGTCGAGCGCCGCGTGTTCACCGACGCGGATCGAAATCTGGTACGCCTGCGCGCAACCGAAACGGCGCTGGCGCTAGTGCTCCACGGACTGTAGCGCCCGCTCCCCGTAGATCTTTGTCGCCCGCCCGACGAACGCGTCAGCCATGCGTGAGAACGCCTTTTCAAACACCTGCTGCGCGGTCGCTTGCAGGATGAAGTTGCGGAATTCGAAGTCGATGAGGAAGTCGATCGTCGATCCGCCATCGGGCCGGTCTTCAAACGCCCACTCGTTTCTCAGGGTGCGGAACGGTCCGTCGACATAGGTCGCGGTGATGCGGCCGGCTGATGGGTCGAGCGTCACCCGACTTCGGAAACGCTCGCGGAAGACCTTGTAAGCGACGACCATGTCGGCGAGCAGCGTCCCCTCCCCCCGCTCAACCCCGCGCTCGACGATGCGCAGCGCGACGCACCAAGGGATGAACTCAGGATAGCGCTCGACATCGGCGACCAGCGCGAACATCTCCGCCGCGCTGTAGGGTACTTCCGTCGTCGTCCGGCGGGCCGTCACGCGCCTTTCGCCGCGCGCGCGGCCTGCAGCTTCGCGAAGTCTTCGCCGGCGTGATGCGAAGAGCGTGTCAGCGGCGAGGCGGAAACCATGAGGAAGCCTTTCGCCCGTGCGATCGACTCGTAAGATGCAAACTCCTCCGGCGGCACGAAGCGATCGACGGCGGCGTGCTTGCGCGTCGGCTGGAGATATTGGCCGATGGTGATGAAGTCGACGCCGGCGACGCGCATGTCGTCCATCACCTGCATCACCTCTTCGCGCGTTTCGCCGAGGCCGACCATGAGGCCGGATTTGGTGAACAGCGCGGGGTCGCGCTCCTTGACCTTTTGCAGGAGCCGCAGCGACTGGAAGTAGCGCGCGCCCGGGCGAATCGAGAGGTAAAGCCGCGGCACGGTTTCAAGGTTGTGATTGAAGACGTCAGGCCGAGAGTCGATGACGATCTCTTCCGCGCCGTCCTTGCGCAGAAAATCGGGCGTCAGGATCTCGATCGTCGTGCCCGGATTTTCCGCACGGATCGCGCGCACAACGGCCGCGAAGTGCGCCGCCCCGCCATCTTCGAGATCGTCGCGATCGACCGACGTGATGACGACATGGGAAAGACCCATCGCCTTTACGGCGCTGGCGACATTCGCGGGTTCTTCGGCGTCGAGCGGCCCGGGCAAGCCTGTCTTGACGTTGCAGAAGGAACAGGCGCGCGTGCAGGTGTCGCCCATGATCATCAACGTTGCGTGCTTTTTCGACCAGCACTCGCCGATATTGGGGCAGGAGGCTTCCTCGCACACCGTATGAAGTTTCCGCTCACGGACGATCGTCCGCGTCTCGGCGTAGCCTGCCGAGGTCGGGGCTCGGACGCGGATCCAGTCCGGCTTGCGGGCAAGCGGCGTGTCCGGCCGGTTCTGCTTCTCCGGATGTCGCGCCGTCTTTGAGTCGATGAGGGTCGCCATGGACCCCGTTTAGCAGGCCACGAAGCGCTTCGGTAGGCGGCGAATTGGCCGTCAGGCCGTCAGCAGAGTCGCGAGACCATATCAACGACCTCATCGAGCGGGCGATGAATGACCGCGCCGTCGAGCGGCTCGCCCAGAGCGACGTTGATCGCCTCCCATGCATCGATCGAGCGGATGCGGGTCGGGTCAGGGCTCGTCCGGGCGAGCTTGGAGGCTTCGGTTGAGAATTTCACGATATCGCGAGACACCGGCAAGCGCAGCCAGCGCCACACGCGGCGATCGAGCTCGCCGTTGACATAGGCGTCCCACCGATCATCGCGATGGTCGCGGTCGATGGTGAAGAATAACGTCTTGAAGTCGCCGGCGTCGGCGAGAACGATGGCGCCGTTCTCGTGCTCAAAATAATGCGGCGCGCGCGCGAGGTTCAGGAAAGAGGATTCGCCGAAGCCGCATTTGAGATCGGCGACGGCGCGGCGCTTCTCAACGGTCTTTTCTTCAAATTGCGCCACGAGTCCCGGCCATTCACGCCGGCCGACGATGTAGAGACCCGCGCCGGTTACGATGAAATAGCTGAGGCCGATGGGCAAAAGCTGTTCAAGCCCTCCCGCGTAAAAAGCGAACGCCATGACGATCGGCGCGGTAAAGGCGAAGGTCGCGGCGAGCGGGCGCCGGAAGCCGACCAGATCCTCGCGCGCGAAATCCATCACATTATCGACGAATTGCGCGGACCTCTTCAGGCGAACTTCGACGGGGGCGGGAATGGCGACGCGATCGGTGCTGAGCATGGCGAAATCCTCAAGGTCAGACTGAATGCCAAGCCTCAAGATGAACGACCCGGGTTTCCGCGCGATTTCCGCACGGCTGCGAATGCATCGAAAATTTGGCGACAATAAGCCGACAATTCAGGCGGTTTCGCACCAGCGAACGACTTCGACGCCGCGCTCGCAGCCCTCTTGCCAGATGCTGCGCACCACGCCGAAAAACCGGAGCGTCGGGACCGACAGAACGAATTCACCGGGCCAGTCGCGCGTATCGGCGAACTCGAGGCGCATTCCGCCGAATGCGCAGTCATAGATACGGCAGGGCGCTTCAAGTTCGGTTCCGAAGCTGGCCGTTCCAGCGTTATAGGCGGCTGCGCGCGCCCAGCGGCGCTTGTCGCCGCCGATGGCCGGGGTCTGCGCCCTTCGATTGTTGCGCAGCAGCGTCTCCATGCGGCCTTCGAGCCGCCTCCGCTCTTCGGCTGCGCGGCGGGCCGCCTCAGCCGCCTCCGCCGCCCTGCGGGCCTTGCTTTCGGCTGTTTCAAAAAGAACCATAAACCAATCGCCTGCGGGGTCCTTGAGGGAGCGCCGAGCGAGAGCCTGCAGGAACCGAGCCGACCGAGAGCGCCCTATGCGGACGTCGCGGTCGGCTTCCCCTAGAACCAGTAAGACTTGTTAAGGCGCTGGATGAAGAGCGGCGTCGATGACGGGCGCATCTGGATCGTCCAGTTCAGCGGCTCGTTCAGCGACGCGGTCTCGGATTTCTCTTCGATCGTGTAGCCCTCGCATTCAATCCGAACCCAGAGCTTTCCGTTCGCCGAGCGCGCCGGGACGCCCGCTCGGATGATGAGGCTGTCGCCGCGCATCATAAGGTTTCCGCCGGCGTTACGGAAAAGGTTGAAGGTCTCGCCTGTATCCTGGTTGTGGAGACGTCCGCGCAGCGCGCCCCTCCGGATCAACTGGTCGATGTCGTCCGGCACGCCGCCCGGGAACACAACACGCAGTTCGACGACATAACGCGCCGCCTGCCGTTCCTGCACCTGAACGACGCGCGCCTCCGCGGCGGCCGGCGCGGCCTGTGAGAATGTCGCTGACATGATGCCGTCATCGCGCCTTGCTTCGCGTTCGAGGGAAACGGCTTCAAGGTCAGGCAGCGCCCCGCCCGTGGAACGAAGGCCGCTTGCAAGGTCCGCCGGCACCGCCGTCATCATGACAGCGAGAAGGCCGAAGCCTTGTGCAAAAGCTCCCTGGCGCGTGATCGGCTGGAAATAGAAGGTCGAGCCCGCTCCGACCCCGATCAGGCCGACGACGACGACCCAGAGCGGCACCTGGCCGACGCCGAGGACCTCGCCTGCTGTCACCACCCAGCGGTTTATAGTGTAGAGGGCCGAGGCCTCCCCCTTCTGCTGGTAGTCGGTGACAAGGGCGGCGACGATCCCCGCCGCGCTCGCAAGGCCGAAACCGGCCATATCCGAGATGCCGAACTCCCCCGGCGCCTTGTTCCCGCGCTTCATTCCATAAGTGGCCATGACGATCCCCTGACAATCCCAACCCGAACCCAAGGCCGCATATTAACGCCTACAGAACCCCGGGCCTAGGACCCCAAGGCGACACTAGCTCGAATAGGGCGCAAAAAACGGGAAACGGTACGACCGCTATTTTCGCAGCGCTTACACGCTCTTCCTCCACCCTTCGGGCGGGCGACCCCGCCCGAAGTCGACGCCGAAGAGATGCTCAAGGCTAGTGCGGGGAAGGCCTGCCTTCACGAAGTCATAGGGCGTCACATTCACCGACTTCAGGATCGCCCGCTCGATGACAAGGGCGTCCGTCAGCTCACCCTGCGTGATGTCGAGATCGATGACGTTGATGCAGCAGAGGTCCTGCTCAAACGCTCCGATGGTCTTGAGGCCGCCGCCTGTCGCCCACCCAAGAAGAATGCGATTGACCCCCTCATGCGCGACAACGAGGGCGGTTTTCCACAAATTGCCGCGGATAAGCCGCTCCATCGCGCCCGTGATCCGGGTTTCGGCGGCGGCGAAGCTTTCTCCGTCCGGCAGAAACCGCGCGCCCTCGGCCCCGGCGGCGTCGAACGAGAAGGCCAGCCGGGCGGCAAGCTCCTCCCGATTGTCAACGACAAGCCAACCGCTCTTCAACTCCTCAAGCCCCTCCTCCGCCCTCGAAACGAGGCCATTTCGGCCTTCCAGGACGATCGCCATTGTTTCGACGGTCCGGGGTAGGCCGCTGTGGATGGCGATATCGAAAGTCAGGCCGGAGAGCGCGTCGCGCGCGGCCGCCGCCTGCGCCCTGCCAATATCGGTAAGTGGAACGCTTCGGGGGTCGGTGATCCCTGGGGCGAAATAGTCCACATGCCCATGCCGCATCAGATAGACGCGCCGCCTGCCCGTCCCTTGCATCTCGCCTCCGCAAAAGGCACTCGAATAGCCATGCGAAATCGGCCTGTCACCGCTCGCGCTGGCGGGAATCCGGTGATAGGGTCGTCGAAGGGGTGTTTGGTGGGACGAGGGGCTCGTCAACGGATATGAAGTTGCGTCCGCCGCCGATGTTCGCGTGCGCGTTTCTGGCGCTCGCCGGCGTTTATGGGGCCGTCTACGGCGTCACCGTCTGGAGCGATCCGGACGCTGCGGAAAGCCGCTTCGAGGCATTACGCAACGGGGGCTATCCCGGCGTCGCGCAGGCGCATGGCGAACGCGTCATCGTTCTTCGCAAACGCGAGGGCGCAGATGACGAAGAGCTTGCGCCCTTCAAGGCGAAGGTGGCGGCGACGCTCGTCGATTCGCGGCGGTATGGACGCGGCGCCGAACTTTATGAGGAAGCGCTGGTCTCCGACTGGGCGAAGTCGCTCGACGTCGTCGAACGCACGATCCTTGAAGACCGGCTCGCGCGCGCTCGGCTTTATTCAAAAGACATCGCCCGCGCCGCCGCGGTTTATGCGGAATTTCTGGAGTTGGCGGGCGACGCCGCATCGCGCGCCGAGATATCGGACGACAAATCGCTCCAGTCTTTCTACGCAAGCCTCGTTGAGGCGGCCGGCGTGCTGTTCACCGAAACGCTGAAGCCGACCGGCAACCCCGAATACTTCTCCGGCGCGCGCGAGACCAAGCTCGCAGCCGCCAAGGACCTCACAGCGCTCGGCGCGTTCTTCGCGCTGAAAGACGACGGCCTTTATGCGGCGGCGGGACTTCTCTCCTCCGCCCTCGCCGTGCGCACCGACATTCTCGGCGCCGGTCACCCCGACACGGTGCAGATCGCACTGATGCTCGGGCCCGTCTACCAGCGCATGGGTCGCCTCGACGACGCGGAAAGGCTCTATCTCAGCGCCTTTCACACGCAGGAAAAATCAAAAGGCGCCAACAATCCGGAGCTGTCGCTCTACATTAAACTCCTGGCCGGCATTTACGAGCAACAGGGCCGTGCGACCGAGGCGCAGGCGCTGAACGAGCATATGCGCGGTCTCTTCCGGGATGCGTTCGGCGCGCAGCGTTACTCGGCGAACCGCGTGCGCGACCGGCGGCTCGACATCGACCGGCCCGTTTCTCAGCAATTTCCTCTGCCTGCAGATTACGCACCGATCGATCTCGTTCCGGCGGCGCGATTTTCCATTCCGCTTTCGAAGAACGCCGATCTCGACGAAATGAAGCTGCGGCTCGCGGCGGACCCGGACGACGATCCGCGTGAAGAGAATTTGCCGGCGCGCCTCGCCCAGCTCATCTCCCTTTGCAGGGCGGAATCCGGCGAGACGATTTCCCTAAGGTCCGGCTATCGTTCTTACGCGACGCAGCGCGATCTTTACGCGCGCATCGGCTCCAAGGGCACCGTGACGCCGCCTGGCTTTTCGGAGCACCAGCTCGGCCTCGTCGCCGATATCGACGTCGCCGGGCGCCTGATGCGCCAGAGCGACAAGGCCTATCAGTGCTTCGAGGAGAACGGCTTCCGCTTGGGTTTCATTCTCTCCTATCCGCCGGGGAACAATTATCTTCCCGGCAAAGACACCTACGAGCCATGGCATTGGCGCTATGTCGGCATCCGCACTGCGCAGCTCTATCGCGAGGCGGGTCCCTACAACAAGCCGCAGGAATTTTTGGCCGCTCTTCCCTGTTATCAGGAGCGCGCGATCGCCAACGATCTCCCGGCGGCGGGTGAGGCCGATATATGCCTTGAAGACGCAAAGCTCCTCGCCGCGTCGGCGACGCAGGAAACAAAGGGCGCCGCCGAGAGCCACGGCGCCGATCCCGCGGCCCGAAAATTGAACAATGTCGGCGGCGGCGGCGGGCGTTAGCGTAAATCGTCCCTCAACCGGTCGTCGCGCGCGGACCGGAAAGCATGATTAACCACGATACGGATCAAACACGCGCGCGCGTCGCCTGGATCGCGGCGGGCGGGCGCAGCGTTCCGCCTGCTTTTATCGAGGCCGCCCGCCATGCCCGTTATGACATCGTCGATCCGCCGGCGGCGGCCGATATCGCCGTGGTCGATCTCTACGGCGCGGACCCCGACAGCCCTGCAACGTCTGAAACGGCCAC
>CAZNXR010000110.1:0-7011 GCA_964576815.1 uncultured Caulobacterales bacterium
CGCCTGAGGTTCGGCCCACACTTCCTTCAGCGCCGGCAGGAAAGCGCGGCGCTCCATCGACGACTGCGCCGGCGAGAGCGGGGCGCGCGTAGTCTCAATGCCGAAGAGCGCAAGCGCGGTGAACATAACCGCTACCGCCCCCACTCCCGCGCTGACGGCGATGAGCCGCCCCATCGAGAACGGATCGAGCAAGGCGCCCGCCGTGATCGACGTCACGACGAAACCGAAAATCATCATGATCCAGACGATCGCCGCAGCGGCCGCCTTGCGCGCCGGGGGAACCTTCGTCGCCAGCAGCGCGAGGAGATTGGTTCCCGACGCGCCGACGCCGACGCCGATTACGAAGAACGAAACGATCCCGGCGATGAGGCCGGCGACAAACGACGTCTCCATCAGCGCCGTCGATGCGGCGGCGGCCGTTCCGCCGAGCGCAAGCGCTAGTATGCCGCCGAGAATCCATGGGGAGCGCCGCCCGCCGACATCGGCGCCGTGCCCCCAGCGGGGACGCGACAGCTGCACGCCGTAGTGCCAGCCGACAAGCGCGCCGGGAATGAGCGCCGGCAGGGACAGCTCGACGACCATCACGCGGTTGAGGGTCGAGGTCGCAAGGACGACAATCGCGCCGAGCGAGGCCTGTACGAGGCCGAGCCGCACGACGCCGAGCCAGCCGATGAAGTTCCGGTCCCTCATCCCGCCGCGCCCCCTGTCCACGACCGCACCGCGAAGGCGGCAGCGAGCATGCCGAGCACGTAAAGGAGAACGCCTGTCGCATTGTACCAGGGCGCATTGGCGCGCGGATTGTCGAGCAGCCGGCGCATCAGCATGATCTGTACAAAGAGCGAAACGCCGACGGCGGCGGCGTAAGGGCTCTTGCCGGCCGCGATGAGGCCGAGAATCACGACCGCCTGAGGCGCGGCCATGACGATGCAGGCGAGGCGCGCGGCGCGGTCGGGCCCAAGCTGCACCGGCAGCGAGCGCACGCCCATCGCCGTGTCGCCTTCGATCGACTTGAAATCGTTGAGCGTCATGATGCCGTGCGCGCCGATCGAATAGAGGATCGCAAGCGCGACAATCGGCCAGCCGGGCGCGCCGCTCAGCATCACCGCCGCGCCGGTGTACCAAGCGATCCCTTCATAGGAGAGACCGACAGCGGCGTTCCCCCACCAGCCATTGAGTTTGAGGCGCAGCGGCGGCGCGCTATAGGCCCAGGCGAGCAACACGGCAGCAATCGACGCGGCGAACGCCCAAGGCCCGAGCGCCAGCCCCATGAGGAGCGTCAGCGCCGACCAGAAGATCGCGACGTAAAGACCCCAGCGGCCAGGCATCCGGCCCGACGGAATCGGACGATCGGGCTCGTTGATCGCGTCGACGTGGCGATCGAACCAGTCATTGGCCGCCTGGCTCGCCGCACAAGCGAGCGGACCCGCCAGCAAGACACCGCCTATAAAATGCAGCCAACGCCCTTCGAACGATACGCCCGCCGAAACGACGCCGCAGCCGAAGGCCCACATCGGCGCAAACCAGGTGATCGGCTTCAACAGATCCGTCAGGGCCGAAAGGCTCGGCAGTTTCGGCGGCGACGCTGTAGCGTGCGCTGGGGACTGAAGCTGGGACACGGGAGCGGAGCGTATAGTTGACGCTCATAAGCGTCAATCCAGATTGACACTCGCGCCGTCTATTCCTTTTCCGGAATTCCAAAACGCCTGAGCTTTGAATAAAGTCCCTGTCGCGACAGGCCGAGCATTTCCGCCGCGGACGCGCGATTGTCGCCGGTGATTTCGAGCGCCGCCTCGATGCAGAGCTTTTCCATCACGTCGGTCGATTCGCGCACGATTTCCTTCAGCGAGACGCGGCCGATGAGACTAGTCAGGCGATCAACGGAGTTCGGCAATTCGGCGCCGAAATTTGTGCCCGCTTTCAACCGGCGCGCAATGCCGCGCACGGAAAACCCGTATAGCGCCGTGTCCTTCTGCGGCGCCGAAACGGCGGAGACTTCGACATCTTCTGTCTTGCCGTGTCGGTCGCGCAGCAGGGTCGCGAAATTGCGCGCGAAGCCGTGATTCTTGATGCTGGCGATCAGCACATTGAGATCGGTCGTCGAGCGCCCGAGAAACTGGACGAGGTGCGATCCAAGCGCCTGCTGTTCTGTGGAAAGTAGCGCAAGATCGAGAAAGGCGCGATTGGCGGCGACGATCCGGAAATCGGGGCCGGTGACGAGCAATCCGTCCGGCAAATGCTCGATGACGCCCATCGACTCGACGCGCGTGCTCAATGCTCCCGGTTTTTCGGCCGCGAGTCGCACGATGAGGCGCGTTGCATTGTCCTGCCGGAAGGCCGAGATCATCGCGGCGGTCCGTCGCCCGCCCTTCAGCGCCAGATCCGACGCTTCCGCGCGGCCGGCGGTCAGGGCCTTCGCCGCCGCGGTTTCAACGGCTCGTTGCGCGGATTTGTCGAACAGGGCGATTAACTCAACGCCTTTCAGCAGATCGACCGATGTCGCCAGCATTTGCGCGCAGGCGGGATTGGCCTCCTCGATCGAAAGCTTATCGGCGCCGACGATCAGGACGGGTTCTGCGACCGCGCGAAAGAGCGACTGATAGCGCGACTCGACTTCCCGCAGCCGCGAATAGTCGCGGTCGAGATCTTGCTGCGCTTCGACAAGCCGCTGCTGGAGCGCGGCGACGCCGCGCAAATCGCGTCCGACTGCGACGATGCGGTTGTCGTTGCTGGTCCGCACCGCCGTATATTTGATCGGAATATCAGGCCCGTGCGCGGTCGGGTGATTGACCTGCCGCCACATGGCGGGCCGCGTTGCAACGCCGTTGATCAGGTCTTCGATCTTGGCGCGGCTTTCGACCGTGACCGTCTCAATCCATTTGCGCCCGCGCCAAGCGTCGCATCCTTCGCGCGAGAGCTCCTCATTGCTGACGGCGATGTCCTTAATGACCCCATTATCGACGATGAGCGCGATGTCGGCGGCGGAGGCGATGACTTTCGCCGTCAGAGTCGCGTCGAGGTCCCCCAAAAACCTCTTCGGACTTTTGAAGTCGACCATCGCATCTCTGTTTGTCGCCGCATCCATCTCACGACCAATACATCACAACACTACCGACACCCGTGCTTAGCTGTGCTGCAATGCAGTAACAACCAACCGACGGCTGATTTCAACCGCGGACTTCCCGTCCGTCGCCGTTGCATCTGCGCCTACCGCCTTAACGAGCTCGGGATTTTGATTGAAGAGGCCGCCGCCCACGAGAACGATGACCTGAGGGTTTTTCGAGGCCCGACGAAGGGTTTTGATCTCCGCCGCGATATCCGACGGCGCCGTTTCGCAAGCGGCGGAAAGGCCGATCGCATCGAACCATTCACGACCTACGAGCGCCTCCAGTTCCGTCAACGAGGCCGCCGGATCGGACCAGACGCGCCAACCGGCCCGCCGGAAAAATTCCGACACCATGACGACGCCGAAAACATGCTGGTCATCACCCGCCGTCGCGAGGAGAATGCTGGGCGGATCGCCGTCGCCCCCCTGTTCGGACCCGAATTGCGCACCCTGTTCCCGCAGAATCTGGTGCAGCCGGCAAAGCCCGATCGTTACGTCGGTGAAATCGGCCTCGTCCCGTTCCCACATCTCGCCGAGCCGGCGCGCCGCGCCGGTCCTAAGATCGAGATAGATCGCTTCGCGTGAAACCCCGCGCGCGATAAGCTTTGAGACGAAGGCGCGCGAGGACGCGGCGCTTTCGTTCATCACCGACAGAAGAAAACTCGACCGTTCCTGTTCGGTCGGCGAAACAAAACCCGCGTCATCGGCCTCGGCTTCGCGCGAATCCTTCAGCGTCAGCATCAGGCGCGGAATGATTTCGCCCTCAATCGTCTTGATCAGGATATCGCGGCTTTCGGGCTGCGATTCCGCCGCCTTGGCCTTTTTGAGCTGATCGCCGAGCCGAATGAACGGGATGAGACTGCGCTCCGATTGGGAGACTGCAGCGTCCGGTTCCGATGTTTGCGCAACGCCGGGAAGGAAATCAGTCATTGCGATTCCTTTCCGGAGAAATCCCGCCCAAGAAGGCGACCATCGCGTCGTATCTCCGCCCCGTTTTGATGTCGGCATTGGTACGCTTCTCCCATTTCCAGGCAGACGCAGCGCGACTAAAAATGCTGCAACGCAACAACCGACTTTTCCGTGAACATCCCACTCCCGCTACACAGCAGCCCCTGCGCTTCCCGCCGGCGCCAATACACCACCGCTTCGTCTCATTTACGCCTGCAACAAAGGCGCGTCGGGCCTGACGCCTTTGCGCCGGAACCGCGAGTCGCACGGAGGGTAGCAACATTTTCCTCCTTAAGGGAAGCGAGACTGGCGAGCCTCGAGCCTCGCCCATCACCGACCCTTCTGTCAACTTACGTGTACGTCAACTTGGGTTGACACTTTGCCTGCGGCGCGACTAGCGTCTGACTTCGTTTGGCGGGTCAGGCAGCATGCACACGCAGCGCGATGCGCAAAGGGGGCGGCGACCGCTCTACACCGCAGAAGAGAGGCGGCGCCGCGATTCGACGAAATGGACGCTGGTCCAGGGCGTCCTGGCGCCGATCCAGTTCCTTGTATTCCTCATCTCGCTGTCGCTCGTGCTGCGCTACCTCGCGACCGGCGAGGGATTTGCGGCCGCGACCCTCTCCGTCGTCGTCAAGACGCTCGTTCTTTACGCGATCATGATCACCGGCGCGGTCTGGGAAAAGGTCGTGTTCGGACAATATCTCTTCGCGCGCGCGTTCTTCTGGGAAGACGTCTTTTCGATGCTCGTCCTCGCGCTGCACACGGCCTATCTCTTCATGGTGATCGCCGGAATCGGCGGACCCGCGGCGCAGCTCGGCGTCGCGCTCGCGGCTTACGCGACCTATGTGATCAACGCCGGGCAATTCCTCTGGAAATTGCGGCTCGCGCGGCTTGAAACGCCGGCGGCGGGAGCGCCCGCATGAGCGTCGCTCTCGACATTTCGAGAAAGCCGCGCGAGGCCTGCGATACGCCGGTCCTGCGCGAGCGCGGGCAGCGCGAAGTGTTCTGCGGCTTGACCGGCGTCATCTGGCTCCACCGCAAGATTCAGGACGCCTTTTTCCTTATTGTCGGATCGCGGACCTGCGCGCACCTGATGCAGTCGGCGGCAGGGGTCATGATCTTCGCCGAACCGCGATTTGCGACCGCGATTCTTGAGGAGCGCGATCTCGCCGGCATCGCCGACGCCAATGAGGAGCTCGACAAGACGGTCGTGCGCCTTTTAGAGCGCAGGCCCGACATCAAGCTGCTCTTCCTCGTCGGCTCCTGTCCGTCGGAAGTGATCAAGCTCGACCTTAACCGCGCAGCCGTTAGGCTGTCGAAGCGCTTCGCCCCTTCGGTGCGCGTCCTCAATTATTCCGGCAGCGGCATCGAAACGACTTTCACGCAAGGCGAAGACGCCTGCCTTGCTTCGCTAGTTCCGGAACTGCCGGCGAGAAAAACGCCGGGCGCCTCGCTCCTCGTCGCAGGCGCGCTCGCCGATGTCGTCGAGGACCAGTTCGCGCGGCTCTTCACCGAAATGGGCGTCGCCGATGTTCAATTCCTGCCGGCGCGCAGTGCGCGGGACCTGCCGTCCGTAGGTCCCGGCACGCGTTATCTGCTCGCCCAACCCTTCCTCGCATCGACGGCGCGCGCGCTTGAAGAGCGCGGCGCGTCGCGCATACCCGCCCCCTACCCGCTCGGGGTCGAGGGCACGACGCTGTGGCTGAAAGCGGCGGCGGCGGCCATGGGCGTCTCCGCTTTCGACGTCGATCGCGTGACCGCCGCTCCCCGCGCACGCGCCAGCCTCGCCGTTAAGCGCCGCGGCGCTATGCTCGCCGGCAAGCGCGTCTTCTTCTTCCCCGACTCCCAGCTTGAAATTCCTCTGGCGCGTTTCCTGTCGCGAGAGCTTGGCGCGGAGATGGTCGAGATCGGGACCCCGTTCCTCCACCGTGCGCATCTTGCCGACGAGCTTGCGCTCCTTCCCGAAGGCGCGGCAATCAGCGAAGGCCAGGACGTCGATCGCCAGCTCGATCGCTGCCGCGCAGCGCGGCCCGACATCGTCGTCTGCGGACTCGGCCTTGCCAATCCGCTCGAAGCCGAGGGCATGACCACGAAGTGGTCGATCGAACTGATGTTCACGCCGATCCAGGGCTACGACCAGGCTGGCGATCTCGCCGAACTGTTCGCCCGCCCGCTCGCGCGCAAGATGAGGCTGGCGGTCTGATGCAGCTTGCGGTCTGGACCTATGAAGCGCCGCCCCATGTGGGGGCGATGCGGATTGCGACCGCGATGAAGGATACGCATTTCGTCCTACACGCCCCGCAGGGCGACACTTACGCCGATCTTCTCTTCACGATGATCGAGCGGCGCGCCGCACGTCCGCCTGTCACCTACACGACCTTCGAGGCGCGCGACCTCGGCGGGGACACGGCGGAGATATTCAAGCGCACCGCGCAGGAAGCCTATGAGCGCTTCAAGCCGGCGTTGATGCTGATCGGCGCCTCCTGCACTGCGGAGCTCCTGCAGGACAATCCCGGCGCGCTCGCGAAGACCCTTGGTCTCGATGCGCCGGTCGTCAGTCTCGAACTTCCTTCCTATTCAAAGAAAGAAAACTGGGGCGCAGCGGAGACTTTCTACCAGATCGTCCGTTCCCTGACTGACCTCGGCGCAGTAAAGCGCTCGGCCGAAACCGGGCGGCCCTGCTGCAATATTCTCGGGCCGAGCGCGCTCGGCTTCCGCCACCGCGACGACGTCGCGGAAGTGAAGAAAATCCTCGCCCGCCTCGGGATCGACGTGAACGTGACGGCCCCGCTCGGCGCCGCGCCTTCCGATATCGTCGCCCTCGCCCGCGCCGACTTCAACGTCGTTCTCTATCCGGAAATCGGTGACAGCGCCGCGCGCTGGCTGGAGCGCGACGCGAAGATGCCGCGCACGAAGACAATCCCCATCGGCGCAGGGGCGACGCGCGACTTCATCCG
>CAZNXR010000111.1:0-6972 GCA_964576815.1 uncultured Caulobacterales bacterium
CGATGACGAGAACCCGCGCGCCAAAAAGCCCAAGGCGTCGCGGGTTCTTGGGTTTTTAAGGGGGAATGAGCGGGGGGGAAGGGAGACGGCGCAACAACTGCCTACTGCCTGCTGCCTGCTCGCTAGGCCCGCTTGCGCGCCGCTTTCGCCGGGGCCGCGCCGAGCAACCGTCGCGCCGCCGCGCGCGCTTCCTCCGTCACCGTCGCGCCCGACAACATGCGCGCGATCTCTTCGATTCGATCTTCCGGCGACAGCGCGGCGACATGCGTCGTCGTCTCGTTTTTCGCCATGCGTTTTTCGACGCGCCAGTGATGGCGCGCGCGTGCGGCGACTTGCGGGCTGTGGGTGACGACCATGACCTGCGCATCGCTCGCCAGCCGCGCGAGGCGCTCGCCGACCGCGTCCGCAACCGCGCCGCCGACGCCGGCGTCGACCTCGTCGAAGATGATGACCGTGCGGTTCTCCTTCGCCGCGAGCGCCGCCTTCATCGCGAGCACGAAGCGCGACAGCTCGCCGCCCGAGGCGATGGTCTTCAGCGGCCCCGGCGGCGCGCCGGGATTGGTCGAGACCATGAACTCGACCGCGTCGATCCCGGCAGGTCCGGCCGCCGCCTCGTCCGTCGCGATCGCGGTCGAGAACCCGGCGTGAGCGAGCTTCAGAGGTCCGAGTTCCGCCGCAACCGCAGCGTCAAGCTTCTTCGCCGCCGCCCTGCGCGCGAGGGAAAGCGTGCGCGCGTCGGCGAGATAATCCGTATGCGCCTTCGCGACCGCCGTTTCGAGCGCCGCAAACTCCACCGCGCCCTGATCGAGCAGCGCAAGCGCGGCCGTCGCTTTCGCGAAGAAATCCGGCAGCGCGGCGGGCGCGACGGCGTGCTTGCGCGCCGCGGCGCGAATCGCGAAAAGCCGTTCCTCGGCGCTCATCAGGGCGCCTTCGTCGAGCCCGAGGCGTTCGACCGCATCCTCGACCGCGCTACGCGCTTCCATCACTTCAGAAAGCGCGCGATCGAGCCGCTCGACCGCGCCCTCCAGCGGGTTGGCTTCGCCGGGAAACGCCGCCGACGCGCGCGTCAGGCGGCGGAGCGCGGCGGCGAGCTTTCCCTCAAGCCCGTCTTCGGAGACAAGCGCTTCGGCGGCGGCCAGATCTTCGGCGATTTTCTGCGCGGCGAGCATTTTGGCGCGGGCGCTCGCGAGCGATTCCTCTTCGTCCGCTTGCGGATCAAGTTCGCCAAGCTCCTTGACGACATGGCGGAGATAGTCGGCCTCGCGCGTCGCGGCGTCCTTCGCGCGGCGGCGTTCGTCGAGGGCGGCCTCAGCCGCGCGCAGCGCTTCCCACCGGCGCGCGATGTCGCCGGCGCGCTTTCCGGCGCCCGCATAGGCGTCGAGGAGACCGCGATGCGCCGCGGCGGAGAGAAAGCTGACGCCGTCATGCTGGCCGTGGATTTCGATCAGCGTCTCGCCGACGGCCTTCAGCAAGGTGACGGATACGGGCTGATCGTTGACGAACGCGCGGCTCTTGCCGTCGGCCGACTGCACGCGTTTGAGGATCACCTGGTCGTCGCCGGCGTCGAGGCCGTTTTCCTTGAGGAGCGCCCAGACGGGATGGTCGGCGGCGGGCTCGAACGCCGCCGCGACGACGCCGCGATCGGCGCCGCGCCGCACGCCGCCCCGCCCTGGCCGCCCGCCGGCGGCGAGACCCAGCGCTTCAAGAAGGATCGATTTCCCGGCGCCCGTTTCCCCCGTCAGCGCCGTAAGGCCCTGACCGAGCGTCAGGGAAAGACGCTCGATCAGCAGGAAATTCTCGATGTGCAGCGCAGTCAGCATCCATCCCTGTCGGCGCCGGCTCGGGGCCGCTTATTGGGGCGAATTTGGTTTCGACAAGGGATTATCGAGCGAGTCGCCGAAAGGATTGTCGGACGGCGGCTCGACAACAGGGCGCGGGGCTTCTTTGACGCCCTTATCGGCGTTTTTCTTCTCGCGCTTTTCAAGCTCGCGGACTTCTTTCGCCGACCGCTGCGGCTTGGCGCCAGGTTCGAGCAGACCGTGCTTGCGCATCGCGTTATAGGCGTCGGCGTACCAGACGGAGCCCGGATAATTGAACCCGAGGACCGCCGCGGCGGAGCGCGCTTCCTCGACAAGGCCGACCTGCAAATTGGCCTCGACAAGCCGGTAGAGCGCTTCCTCGCTGTGGCCGGTCGTCTGATAATTGTTGATGACGTGCTTGTAGCGGTTGATAGCGGCGATGTGCTTGCCCTGACGCTGATAGTAGCGACCGATCGTCAGTTCCTTGCCCGCAAGGTGGTCGAGCGTCAGGTCGAGTTTCAGGCGGGAGTCGCGCGCATATTCCGTCTGCGGATAACGGCGGACGACGTCGTTCAGCGCTTGCACCGCGTTGTTGGTGAAATCCTGATCGCGCCCGACGTCGCGGATCTGCTCGTAGAAGCTCATCGCCTTGAGATAATAGGCGTAGGGCGCATCCTTGTTGCCCGGATGGAGCGCGATGAAGCTGTCGAGCGAGGTGATCGCTTCCTCATAGTCGTTCTGCCGATATTGCGAGAACGCCTTCATCAGCGTCGCGCGGCGGGCCCACGGCGAATAGGGATGCTGGCGCTCGACTTCGCCGAAGAGTTCGACCGCATCGTCAAAGCGCTTGCGTTCCATCGCGCGCGCGGCGTCCTGATAGAGCTGCTCCACCGGGCGTTCGACATAGGCGAATTTCTGTTTCTTCTTGGACGAGGAACCGCATGCGCCGAGCGCCAGAGCCGCGCAGAGGGCGAGCAGGATCGGCGCAAGAGGGCTGGCCTTCGACATTACCTTACAACTCCTTCGGGCGGCCCCCGGCCGCGCCGCAACCTAATCCGAACGGGCGCAAACGAAAACCGCTTTTCGGCGAAGTCGGCGCCGGGAACAACCGCCGCGTCGCCGCCCGGAGTGCAGATGGGGGGCGGATTTTCGCAGCCTCAGGCCTTTTTCGGTCAGGCGGTGGCGCGCAGCGGCCGGCCTTTCTCGGCCCCCCGGGCGATGGCGTGTTCCGCCCGCGCGAGGGCCCCGAGGAAACGGGCGTTGAGGTCGTGGCCGGGCCGCTCGGCGATAATGCAGCCGATGATCGGCGCGCCGGCCAGCCTCAGATCGCCGATCAGGTCCAGCGCCTTGTGTAGGGCGAATTCATGGCTGTCGCGCAAGCCAGACGGATTGAGGACGCGGTCGCCGTCGACGACGACGGCGTTATCGAGCGAACCGCCGAGGCTAAGCCCCTTTGCGCGCATCTGGTCGATGTCGGCGCGGCGGCAAAAAGTCCGCGCGCGCGCAACGCGGCGAACATCGGCCGGATCGTCGAGATCAATCGTCACTTTCTGGGCGCCGATCACCGCGTCAGGGAACGCAATCGATACTTCGACGATGCGGCCGTCATACGGCTCGGCGCGGATCGATCGGCCGGCGTCCGCGACCGCGACGGGCGCGAGGATCCGGATCGTCTCACGCGGCGCATCAAGACGGCGCAGGCCCGCCTCGCTGATCGCATCGAGCCAAGGCGCGGCGCTGCCGTCGAGCGCCGGCAGCTCCGGCCCGTCGATTTCGACGATCATATTGTCAACATCGGCGAGCGCAATGGCCGCCATCAGATGCTCGACCGTTCCAACCGCGTCGGCGCCGGCGCCGATCCCGGTGTTGAAGGCCGAACTGGAGATCGCTTCCGCCGAAGCCGACACGTCGCCGGCGCCTTGCCGTCGAAAAACTACGCCGCGGCCCGCGCGCGCCGGCTGCAGCGTCACCCGCGCAGGCGCGCCGCAGTGGATGCCCACGCCTTCAAGGACAACGGGTCGTGACAGGCTGGTCTGGAAAGAAAACGCCATACCCCTTGACCCTGAGCCAGCGCGGCCCTCGGCACAAATAACGCATTATTTCTACAAATTTCCGCGTTGGCGGAGTGACGCTCAGCCAAGAAAGACGCCGCCCCTTGCGGGGCGGCGTCTCAACCGGCCGGGCGGCGATGGCTCAGCTGATTTTCTTCTTGCGCAGGAAAGAGGGAATTTCGAGTTCGCCGTCATCGTCATCCTCGAAGAGGTCGCCATGGGTGGAACGCCCGGGGCGGACCGCGGGTTCCTCGGCCGGGCGCGGCTCTTCGGCTTTCGGACCGTTGAGCGATTTGAGGAGATCGAGCGCCGCCGCCGAGGTGCGCTGAAGTTCTTCAGCCGCTTCGCGGAAGGGATTGCGCTGCGCGCGCTGCGCGTCGGCCTGGACGGGCTGCGGCTGGGGCTGGGGCTTCGGCGCCGGCATCGCCGTCGTGGTCACTGGCGCGGCGACCGGCGGCTGGGCGGGAACAGCCGCCTTCGTCGCGGCGGCGATAGGCGGGGCGTCCGCCGACCCTTCCGTCAGCATACGGCGAATGCGCTCGTGAACGTCGCCGACTGGATTGGCGAGCGGCGCGGGTTGAGCGGCCTGCGCGAGCGGATGGCCGGCGCGCGCGGCCTCGGCGCCGGTGTTGATGACGGGCGGCAGCGTGACGCGCGCCGCCGCCGGCTCGGCGGTCTGCGCCGGCTCACGCCAGGGACGCGAGATCGCCGTCGTCGAGGCGCGCTGCTGATAGCCGTGAACGTCGCGCGGGATCGCTTCGATGCCGGTAGCAACGACCGAGACGCGCACGCGACCTTCGAGATCCTGATTAAATGTAGAACCGACGATGATGTTGGCGTCCGGATCGACCTCGGCGCGGATGCGGTTCGCCGCCTCATCGACTTCGAAGAGTTTCATGTCCATCGAACCGGTGATGTTGATGAGGACGCCCTTGGCGCCTTTCATCGACACCTCGTCGAGGAGGGGGTTCGAAATCGCCGCTTCGGCCGCCTGGATCGCGCGCTTGTCGCCCGACGCCTCGCCCGTGCCCATCATCGCCTTGCCCATTTCGCGCATGACGGTGCGGACGTCGTTGAAGTCGAGATTGATCAGGCCCGGCATAACCATCAGATCGGTGATGCCGCGCACGCCGGAATGAAGAACCTGATCGGCGAGCGCGAAGGCTTCGGCGAAGGTCGTGCGCTCCGTCGCGATCGAGAAGAGGTTCTGGTTCGGGATGATCAAAAGCGTATCGACATGCTGCTGCAGCGACTCGATGCCGGCGAGCGCGATTTTCATCCGCCGGGCGCCTTCGAAATGGAACGGTTTGGTCACCACGCCGACCGTCAGGATGTCGCGCTCCTTCGCCGCCTTCGCGATGACGGGCGCCGCGCCCGTGCCGGTGCCGCCGCCCATGCCGGCGGTGATGAAAAGCATGTGGGAGTCGCCGACCTGTTCGAGAATTTCGTCGAGCGTTTCCTCCGCGGCAGCGCCGCCGATCTCAGGCAGGGAGCCGGCGCCGAGACCTTGCGTCGTCTTCGCGCCGAGCTGGATCCGGCAGCTCGCCTTCGAGAGGCCGAGGGCCTGCGCGTCGGTGTTCGCAACGATGAACTCGACGCCCTCAAGGCCGCTATCGACCATGTTGTTGACGGCGTTGCCGCCGGCGCCGCCGACCCCGATCACGGAGATGCGGGGCTTCAGTTCGGTGAGTTCCGGCACGCTCAGGTTCAATGGCATCGAAGGCTCCGCCCCAGAATTGTTAAGCTGTATGGTTAAGCTGATGTTAAAACTTCGTTCAGAACCGTTACCAAAAGGTTAACGCGAGGTGGGCGCGCCCTTTCGGAACAGCTCCGGCTCAATCGTTAATTGTCGCGTTCGCGCGCGCTGTCATCCCCCCAAAAGGACTCCCTGCGATCGAAATTTTTTGGTGGAAGCGGCGGCGCGCGAACCGGGTGCGCGATGCAGCCGAGGCCGCGCCGACAGAAGAGAGTATTGCGTCTTCCTGACGCTGAATGCAGCGAAAGCCAATCCCGGCTTCGCGGCGTCGCCTTTAGAAATTCGCCCTCAGCCATTGTCCGACGCCGCCGATGAGGCCGCGGCCTGCGGTGAGCGTCGATCTTAGTCGGGGCTGCGCGACGGCGCGCCGATGCTGCGAGCGTTGGCGCGCGACGTGACGGAGAACGCCGAAGGCGACCGCAAATTGCGGCGCGGTGGCGGCTTCCGGCGCACCGGACAGCGGCGCCGGACGCCCAAGGCGCGTCTTGACGCCGACGACGCGCTCGGCCGTTTCGCGCGCGCCGAGCAGGAGGCTGCCGCCGCCTGTCAGGACCGCACGCCGCATGGATCGACGGGCATTGGCGCCGCCCGGCAGCGCCGCCAGCGACATCTCAAGGATCTCCTCAAAACGCGGCGCGATCACCTGCGCCAGCTCCGCTTTCGAATGGCGCGCGATTTCCGCGCTGTCGCCGAGCTGCGGAAAGTCGAGAAGCCGGTGTTCGTCGCCCGGCCCCGTCAGCACCGAACCGTGCAGCGTCTTCATCCGTTCGGCGTGCGCGATCGGCGAGCCGAAGATCTGCGCGATGTCGCGCGTGATGTGCTCGCCCCCGACCCCGACGCCGCCGCAGCTGACGAGCGCGCCGCGCTCGAAGAGCGCGTAGTTCGTCGATCGCGCGCCGATATCGAGGAGAAGGACGCCGAGCTCCTTTTCGTCGTCAATAAGGACGGCCTCGGCAGCGGCATAGGGACCGGCGACGACCTCTTCGAGTTCAAGGCTCGCGCGCGCCAGCATCGACTCGACATTGGCGAGATAGCTGTCCTTGACGCCGATGCCGAAAATCTCGGCATTGAGGACCAACCCGGTCAGGCCGGCCGGGTCTTCCGGCGCAGGCTCGCCGTCGACAGCGTACCGAATCTTAAGGGCGTGAACGGCGGTCGCGCCTTCGGGCGCCGCCGCGCTGGAGCCTTGGGCGAGGCAATCGGCGATATCCTCTCGCGTGATCACCCCGCCTTCAATGTCGAGATCGACGCCGATGCGCCGCGTCGTCAAGGAACGGCCCGCCGCCGCCGCGTAAATATGACGGATGCGGTCGCCGGCCATGCGTTCGGCCGCCTCGACCGACGCGCGAATGGCTGCGTCCAGGTC
>CAZNXR010000112.1:0-6932 GCA_964576815.1 uncultured Caulobacterales bacterium
TCGCGGCGGCTTTGCGAAAAACCGCGTTGCACTTTTGTCGCCCGCCGCTCTAGTCCCCCCGCGCATCGTCTTTCCCCGGACGATGCCGCACGAGGCGCCCGCCCACCCCCTCCCGGGCGGGCGTTTCGGTTTTATCCGGCGATCAGCGCTTTCGCCTTCTCGAAAATCTCGGCGTTGGCGGCGAGGATCGAGCCTGCGTGCATCGGGTGGGCGCCGCCCTCAATCTCCGACACATGGCCGCCCGCCTCGCGCACGAGGAGGATGCCGGCGCCGACATCCCAAGGGTTGAGATCGCGTTCCCAATAGGCGTCGAACCGGCCCGCCGCGACAAAAGCGAGATCGAGCGCCGCCGATCCGTACCGCCGGACGCCGGCCGTTTCGGTCAGCACGCGGTCGACTTCCTTCAATGACCGTTCGCGCCCCGGGCGCCCCTTGAACGGCAAGCCGGTCGCGAACAGGCATTCTTCGAGCGTCTTGCGCCCCGAAACGCGCAGCCGCTTGTCGTTGAGCCAGGCGCCCTCGCCTTTCTCCGCCCAATAAAGTTCATTCGAGGCCGGGTTATAGATCACGCCCGCCTGCGGCTGGCGATCGCGTTCAAGACAGATCGAAATCGCAAATTGCGGCAGCCCGTGCAGAAAATTCGTGGTCCCGTCGAGCGGATCGACGACCCAACGGTTCGAATTGTCAGCCCCGACAATTTCCCCGCGCTCTTCCATCAGGAAGCCGTATTTGGCGCGCGCTTTCGACAACTCGTCAAAAATCACCTGCTCCGCGCGGTGGTCGGCCGCCGAGACGAAATCAGCCGCGCCTTTCCGGGTCGCCGTCAGACCGTCCAGTTCGCCGAAATCGCGCGATAGTCCGCGCGCCGCTTTGCGGGCGGCGTTGATCATCACGGTCACGAGGGGCGAGGCGTGCGGCATTTGAGCGTCCGGAGCGGTTGTGGAAAAGGACGCGCACCATAGCGGCGGCGGTCCCCCATGCAAGGGGCGAGCGTGCGCCGCGATTCACCTGATATTTCAGCCTTTTGCTCATGATCGCCAGTTCGCGCTAGGGAATGCGCGACCGGACCGGGACGACAGCGTGATCGACGAACCGCCGCAGGACAATGCCGGGCGCGCGCCAAAGCCCTCGCTGACGGCGCGCGTCGCGCGCGGGGCTGGGTTCATCGTCGCGGGCCGCGCGGTGATGGGCCTCCTCGGGTTTCTCAACACCATCATTGTCGCCCGTTTCCTGCTGCCGGAGGATTTCGGCATTGTCGCGGTCGGCCTCGGGGCGATGCAAATCCTCATCAACGTCTCAGATATCGGCGTCAGCCAGGCGGTCATCAAATTCCGCGACGCCAGCCGCGCAGATCTCGACACGCTGTTCACCCTGTCGCTGATCCGCGGAGTCGTCATCGCCGCGCTGCTTGTCGGCGTCGCGCCGCTAGCTGCTGATTTCTACGGGGACCCGCGCGTCTTCTGGGTGTTTGCAGGCTGCGCGCTCTACCCGCTCTTCACCTCCTTCATCAATCCGAAGTTTTTCGAGTTCGAACGCGACCTCGATTACTCCAAGGAATTTATCGCCACGATATTGTTCAAGCTCGCCGGCGTCGCCGTATCGATTGCAGTCGCCGTGGTTTATCGCAGCTATTGGGCGATGATCCTCGGTCTTGCGGCGAACGGCTTCGTGCAGATGCTGCTCTCCTACGCGATGCGGCCCTATCGCCCGCGCCTGACGCTCGTCTCGTTGAGGAAGGTCATCGGTTTTTCCGGCTGGCTGACGGGGGTCGGGATCATGAGCGCGCTCTCGAACAAACTCGATCCCCTGGTGATTGCGCGCGTCATGGGCGCGAGCGGCGCCGGGCATTATTTCATGGGTACGCAGCTCGCCGAATTGCCGACGCGCGAGATCGCCTTCCCCGCGGCGCGGGCGATCTATCCCGGCTTTTCCGAACTGCAGTCGAGCCCGGAGCGGATGCGCGACGCCTATCTGAGGGGCGTAGAGGCGATCGCGGCGATCGCGACGCCGGCGGCGATCGGCTTCGCCCTGATTGCGCGCGACCTTATTCCCATCCTGCTCGGCGATCGGTGGACTGACGCCATTCCCGTCATTGAGATCATCACGCCCGTGATGGGCTTGCAGATGCCCTATCTGGCGACGCAATTCTACGCGATGGCGCTTGGCGCCACCCGGCTTGTCTTCTTCCGCGAGCTCGCCTTCTTTCTCATTCGGACGCCGATCTTCATCGCAATGACGCTCGCCTATGGCTTGCCGGGGGCGGCCGCGGCGGTCGCCGGCTGCGGCTTTCTTTTTATCGCGCTCAATCTGACCCTTTACGCCCGGATTTCGGGCGATGCGTTGACGCGTCCGCTATGGCGCGCGCGCCGGTCGCTGCTGGCCGCGGCGACGATGGCGGCGGCCGTACTGGCGCTGCGCATGTCGGGTCTCCTTGATTCCGCAGCGCCCGCGCTTCGCGTCGCGCTTGAGATCGCCGCCGGCGCCGGCGTCTATGTCGCCGCCCATGCCGGGCTGTGGCGGCTTGAAGGGCGGCCGGAGGGCGTCGAACGCTCGATCCTCGACCTTGCGCGCCCGGCGCTGCGCCGCCTTGTCGCCTGATCGGCGCAGCGAACTGCGTTCTGCGGCTTGCGGGGACTAAACCCTCGGCTAGAAGGAACAAAAAGCCCGGAGGAAAGCTCGCCCATGACGCTGCCGCCCGTGACCTCGGAAATGATCGCCGCCAGCGCGTTCAAACTCCTGATGACGGACCCGAAATTCAAGGTCGGTCAAGCGTCGATCCGCGGCAACGACTACCGCGTCTTCGAAAACGCGCCGCCGAACTTCGCCGGCATCTTTGCGCTCGGGACCGCGCATGGCGACCGCGACTTCATCTATTTTGAAAACGAGACGTGGACTTACGCAAAGCTTTGGTCAGAAGCCGGGCGGTTCGCCGTTGCGCTGAAGGACGGGCTCGGCGTCAGACCCGGCGACCGCGTCGCCATCGCCATGCGCAATTACCCGGAATGGTGCGCGGCTTTCTTTGCGGTCATTTCTATCGGCGCTGTGGTCGTGCCGCTCAACGCCTGGTGGAAGACGGAGGAACTGCGTTACGCGCTGAAAGATTGCGGCGCAAAACTCGTCATCGGCGACGACAAGCGCCTCGATCTCATCGCGCCCTTCAAAGACGCGCTGGCGCTGACATTCATCGCCGTGCGCTGCGCGCCCGATTTCGCCGAGCACCGGTGGGACGACCTCGTCGCGCGCGCCAACACGGATCAGATGCCGCCGGTCGATATCGGCCCGGAGGACGACTACGCAATCTATTACACCTCGGGTTCCACCGGAAATCCGAAGGGCGTCCTTCTCACCCATCGCGGCGGCATCTCGACCATCATGTCGTGGATGCTGATCATGGCGTCGATCACCGACGCCAATGGCGGCAAGCCGCTTCACGGGGACAATCCCGGCGTCGTTCTCGGCATTCCGTTGTTCCACGTCACCGGAAGCCACGCGATTTTCCTGATGTCGTGGATCATCGGCCGGCGCATGGCGATGCTCTATCGCTGGGATGCGCGCGAGGCGGTCGATCTGATCAACAGACACAGCCTCACGAATTTCGTCGGCGTGCCGAGCCAGTCCTATGAACTGATCGAGGCGGCGGGCTCGACCGTCATGCCGACGCTCATCGATATCGGTTCGGGCGGCGCGAAACGCCCGCCCGACCAAGTGATGAAGCTGAAAGAAAAATTCCCGAACGCGAACCCGTCGTCCGGCTACGGGTTGACGGAGACCAACGCGGCGGGGTGCATCATCTCGCTCGGCGACTACCAGAAGCGCCCGGATTCGACGGGCCGCGCGCTGCCGCCGCTCTGCGACCTCAAGATTGTCGGTGAACATGGGGACTGCAAACCGGGCGAAGTCGGGGAAGTTTGGATCAGGACCGCGTCGAATTTCCGCGGCTACCTCAACCTGCCGGCGGACACCGCGAAGGCGCTGACGCCCGACGGCTGGTTCAAGTCAGGCGACCTTGGGCGTCTCGACGAGGAAAACTTTCTCTACATCGTCGACCGCCTCAAGGACCTCATCATCCGTGGCGGCGAGAACATCTCCTGCCTTGAGGTGGAGGCCCGCGCCTATCAGCACCCGGCGGTCGCGCAGGCGCTCGTCTTCTCCGTGCCGGACGAGGTTCTGAACGAACGCGTCGGCATGGTGGTCTATCGGCGCGAGGGCGTTCACTTCGATCCGCAGGAACTTCGCGATTTCATGGGCCGGGAGCTCGCCGGCTTCAAATGCCCGGAGCGTATCTGGATTTCGCCGCAGCCCCTGCCGAAACTCGGCACGGAAAAGTTCGACAAGCAGACCATTCGCCGGGTCGCGCTCCAGCATCCGCCGGTGTGGAAGGCTTGAGCCGCCGCTGCGGCGTTAACTGTCCAAGAATCTTGCGGAGCGATCGGCTCTGCGTCTTTGATCCGATGGAGTTTGCAGGAGGTTTTCGATGACCGATCTTGAAGCGTTCCGCAAGGAAACCCGCGTCTGGCTTGAAGCCAATTGCCCCCCCGAAATGCGCGACGGCGCGGCGGGCGAGGAGAATATCTGTTGGGGCGGGCGGCACTGGACGTTCAAGTCCGAGGCGCAGAAGACCTGGCTCGACCGCATGGCGGCGAAGGGCTGGACCGTTCCCGCCTGGCCGAAGGAGTACGGCGGCGGCGGGCTCGACAAGGAACAGGTCAAAGTCCTGAAAGACGAGATGCGCAAGCTGAAGTGCCGTTCGCCGCTCGAAAGCTTCGGCATCTGGATGCTGGGACCGGCGCTCTTGAAATATGGCACGCACGAACAAAAGGCGATGTTCCTGCCGCCCATCACGCGCGGGGAAATCCGCTGGTGCCAGGGCTATTCCGAGCCGAACGCCGGATCGGACCTCGCTTCGCTCGCGACCAAATGCGAAGACAAGGGTGATCATTGGCTCGTCAACGGGCAGAAGGTTTGGACCTCCTACGCCGATGAGAGCGACTGGATTTTCGTGCTTGTACGGACGGACGCCAAGGCCGCCAAGCATGACGGCATCAGCTTCCTGCTTGTCGATATGGCCTCTCCCGGCGTCTCGACGAAGCCGATCAAGCTGATTTCCGGCAAGTCGCCGTTCTGCGAAACCTTCTTCGAGAATGTGAAAGTGCCGAAGATGCACGGGGCCGGCGTCAATGCGATCGTCGGTACGCTTAATCGCGGCTGGGATGTCGCCAAATATCTCCTCACGCATGAGCGCGAGATGATCGGCGGGGGCGGCGGCGGATTGCTCGGCGGCCGCGGCATCGGCGAGATGGCCGCCCATTATGTCGGCGTCGATGAAAAGGGGCGCCTTGCCGATCCGTTGCTGCGCGGGAAGGTCGCGCAAGCGGAAGTCGACGGCTGGGCGTTCCTGCTCACGCTGGAGCGCCTCAAGGACGAAGCCAAGGCCGGGCAAGGCGTGGGCGCGAAGTCCTCGATGCTCAAATATTACGGCACGGAGTTCAACAAGCGCCGCTTCGAACTGTTCATGGACGCCGCCGGCTCCGAAGGCCTCGAATGGGAAGGCGCGCGCTCCGAAGACGGCAAGCTCGCGAAGAATTGGCTGCGAACGAAAGCGAACTCGATCGAGGGCGGCACCTCGGAAGTGCAACTCAACATCA
This sequence comes from uncultured Caulobacterales bacterium, assembly GCA_964576815.1. Classification (GTDB taxonomy): domain Bacteria; phylum Pseudomonadota; class Alphaproteobacteria; order Caulobacterales; family Parvularculaceae; genus Amphiplicatus. The sequence goes on from CAZNXR010000112.1 coordinate 5,646, forward strand.
TTTCGAAGCGTGTTCTCGAATTGCCGGACGCATAAGGATCGCCAATGCCCCTCGTCCTTACCGAAGAACAGGAAATGCTCAAGGAATCCGCGCGGGGGTTCCTTGATGAAAAGGCGCCGGTCGCTGCGCTGCGAAAACTCCGCGACGAGCGGTCGGAGGACGGCTTTTCCCGCGCGCTCTGGAAGGAGATGGCGGAGATGGGCTGGGCCGGCATCCTCGTCGATGAGGCGCATGGCGGATCGGGCTTCGGCTTTGTCGGCGCCGGCGTCATCGCCGAGGAAATGGGCCGTACGCTGACGGCCTCGCCGTTTCTGTCAACCTCGATCCTCGCCGCGACCGCGCTCAACAAATTCGCAACCGAAGCGCAGCGCGGCGAATTCCTGCCGAAGATATCGGGCGGCGACATCGTGATGGCGCTCGCCGTCGATGAGGGAAGGAAGCATGGGCCCGCCGCAATTGCGATGAAGGCGGAGAAGTCCGGCAATGGATTCAAACTGTCGGGCGCGAAGTCCTTTGTCGCCGACGGCCATGTCGCCGACAGGGTGATCGTGGCGGCGCGCACGGGCGGCGCGCCCGGCGAGGAAGCGGGCATTTCGCTCTTTCTCGTCGATGCGAAAGCCAAGGGCGTCAGCGCCGAGCGCACACAGATGGTCGATAGCCGCAACGCCGCGCGATTGAATTTCGAGAACGTCGCCGTGACCGGCGAAGATGTCATCGGCGAGATCGACAACGGCTATATGGCGCTTGAAGGCGCGCTGTCCGCGGGCCGCGCCGGGCTCGCCGCCGAGCTTTCGGGCGCCGCGCAGCAAGCGTTCCAGATGACCACGGACTACCTGAAGCAGCGCACGCAGTTCGGCAAGGTGATCGGCTCCTTCCAGGCGCTGCAGCACCGCGCCGCGCATCTTTATTGCGAGATCGAGCTCGTCAAATCGGTGACGCTGAAAGCGCTCCAGGACCTCGACAACGCCTTCGGCATGGCGAGCGTCACCTGCTCGCTCGCCAAGGCCAAGGCCGGCGAGGTCGCCAAGCTCGCCAGCCAGGAAGCGATCCAGATGCATGGCGGCATCGGCATGACCGACGAATACGACATCGGCCTTTACATGAAACGCATCCGCGTCGCGCAGGAAATGTTCGGCGACACGAGCTATCACACTGACCGCATCGCGCGGCTGCGCGGCTATTAAGGAGAGCGCCCATGAAGGCAGTGAAGAAAGAAGACCTGAAAAACTACATCGGCAAGGAAACGGGGATCTCCGACTGGTCGGTGATCGACCAGAACCGCATCAA